>CAYZAH010000083.1:0-2307 GCA_964475805.1 uncultured Pirellulales bacterium
ACGGTCACGAACTTCGATGCATCACTCATCAGCCACAGCACCGTCCCGGTCAGATCGCACGGATCCCCGAACCGTCACATCGGGGAAACTTCTATAATCGTCTATCCGCGAGGCGTCAAATCCCCGATCTTTTCGTGGGCCGCCCCATCATCCTGACCGGTCGATTCGAGGGCCAAGGCGATACGACGATTCGCGTCATGGGCAGCGTCGGGAATCTAACTCAGGAAATCGCCATCCCGGTCGATTTCAGCGATTCCACCTCCACGCATCCGGGCATTGCCTGCGTATGGGCCAGGAAGAGAATCGAGACGCTGGCCAACCAGGTCACGTATAACGCCGATGCGGACCTGCCCGGCCAGATCAAGCAGGTCGCTCTCGAATACGGCTTGATGTCCGCCTACACCGCTTTTATCGCCGTCGATTCGTCACGGAAAACCGACGGCGACCACGGCATCAGCGTGGCTGTCCCAGTCCCCGTCCCCGAAGGCGTACGATACGACACAACAGTCCAGAACTGAGGAAGTGGGTCGGCGCTATCATTCCATCAGGCCCTCGACGAATTGCTTTGCTTCCGTGAGACTGAGCCTGTAAGTGCGGCGCGCGAGCTTGACGGCGGCCGGAAAGTTGCCTCTTTCGGCCAGGTAGAGAATCTTGTCCTCAGCGCTTTTAAGATCACTCCTACCCTTCCTTGTCAGATCGATCTTCTCTTTCCTCGGCGGTTCGAGCCTGATGCCCTGTCTGTCGAGGGCGGCGAGGGCTTTCTTGATCCCCGGCGCGAAATAGATAAGAGGTGACGGCCACTCGATTCTAATCGTGTCCTCACCCACAACTGAAACTGGATAATGCCGCACCTTTAGGCTTACGTGCTTACCTATCTTCTGGGCTTTGAGAGTCCGTTCGTATTTGACTCTTTCTTTAAGCGGCGCAAGATCCACAGAAGGAACGTGAAGATCGAGGAACGTGGCTAAGGACGTTTGACGCCGACTATGAAGACCCGGCGCCTTGATCCATTGGGTCGTAATGCGGGCTGAAGCTATTTCCGAGGGATCGAGCGAGACAACCTGGGGGTCCGCAGAAGGGAAATGTGAGTTGAGAAACGATCTGAATTTGATCAGAATGCGGTCCGGGCCGATGGCTAGGAGCCAGTTCGTAGGGGCCAAGGATTTCCTGAAATTGAAGAAAGCCATCCGGCCCATGATGAGCATGAACCCGCCGAAGAGGATGACGGCGTACAGAGGTAAGTCACCGAACCAATACCAACAGATCGCCCCGGCGACCAAAGAAAAGAAAACAAGCAAAGTGATAAGGTCAGCGAGCGGGGAGTGCCTGAATCGCCCGTCAAGATTGTTGAACGCCACATCCTGCAAAACGAGTAATTTCATCTGCGAACCCAAGAGACCGCCTGAGGCGGGTTGATTAGAAAATACTACATCGAAAATCGTGAATCGAAAATGAAAATACGTTGCTTTTCCCGACCGGGGGCGGTATTTGTGGATGGCAAAGGCGTCCGTTCCTTCAAATGATATCAGATTGGGCAGGAGATTTCGGAAAAATCTTGTGAATTCCCGGCTCACCGTGCGTAATGATTATCGTGATGCGTATGGCGTGATGCGTCGTGCGTTACGCAATGCGCAATACGCGCAACGCAATGCGAACTTTGAAAGGAGCAATCATGGTCGGTTCACGAAGTCTCAGGGTAGTTGTGGTTGTCGCGGCGTTGATTATGGCCAGCAGCGCAGGCGTGTGGGCGCAAAGTCAGGCCAGGCCCAGGCCGATCGGGCTGATGGGTGTGATCCCGGGCGACAGCTTGTTCTGTGTGCGCATCACTAGGCTGGACAAGACGTTAGGAGCAGTCAATGAGTACCTGGAGGGCGTGGCGCCCGAGTCTTTTGACGCCCAAAAGGCGGTGTACTCGAAATTAGGCGGGCTCCTCGGCGACGAGCAATTGAGAGGCGTCAACAAGAACGGCGGCTTTGCTCTGTTCGCCTTGAGCGTTCCGGGCGAGGGCGCGAACCAAAATCCGATGGCCAACATGTTCCTGGGGGCGTTGCTGCCCATGCGGAACTACGACAACTTCATCGCCAGGAACCCCAACTGTGGCCCGCCCGACGACGAGGGGATTTCCACGATCACCGTGGACAGTCGACCCCGGGCCTTGGCCACGCGAGTGGGCCGATTCGCCCTGCTCTGCCCGACGAACGCCCGTGAGAAATTGCCTCAGGTCAAGAAGATGCTGGGCCGGAGAAAACTCAGCCTAGCCAACACCCTCGACGAAAACGAGAGGAAGCTCGCCTCCGGTACGCCGGT
>CAYZAH010000083.1:2407-10253 GCA_964475805.1 uncultured Pirellulales bacterium
GCCTAGCCAACACCCTCGACGAAAACGAGAGGAAGCTCGCCTCCGGTACGCCGGTGTGGGCGTACCTGAACGTCAAGCAGAGCGCCCCGCTCATCAACCCGATGGTGGCCGGGAAGCTCGCGCAGATCAAAGCGGAATTGCAAAAGGCCAAGGAGAGCGGTAAAAGCCCGATGATGGCCAAGCCTTCCGGCGTCGTCGACTTCTATGGCGGATTCATCAAGATATTCACACAGGGAACCGATCGCCTCACCATCGGACTAAAACCCGGCCCCGACGCCTGCCAGATTAGCTATTCTCTCAAGCCGATACCCGGTACGGAAATGGCCACATTAGTCGGGCACGAAATAGGCGGCAATGTCGACAGCTTGTTGGGCTATCTTGAGGACGGCGCGATGATGAACGTGGCGTGCAAGGTGGACCGCGAGAGCCTTAAGGCCACCTACGTGACGCTTTTCGATCTGATGGGCAAGATGGTGCCCGGCGGCATACCGGAGACCGATATCGAGCAGATGAAAGAGCTCACAACGAAGGCGGTTGACGCCCTGGGCGATTCGCTGGCTATATCGGCCAGGATCGACAATGAAAGCCCCGCGCCGTTCCAGGCCAAGTACGTCCTGCAGGTCCGGGACAGGGAGGCGCTGGAGCAGGTGGTCCAGCAGGAATTGCAGATGATGGAAAAGGGCGCCTTCAACGACCTGTACAAGGGCTTCGGGATGCAGATGAGTGTCACGCTCGAACAAAATGCCGGCACGTACGATGGGATCGCCATCAACGCGGCGAAGGTGATGTTCAAGCGGAGCGGCGAGGAGACCGTGCAAGGCGCGGCGATTGCGAAGATGTTCGGCAGCAGTGGGCTGGAATACCGATGGGCCTTTCTGGACGACTATTGCGTCTATACGGTCGGCGGCGAGCCGGACAAGACAATTCGCGAGCTGATCGACCAGGTCCGGGCCGGCGGCCCCAAAGAGGTCGCCCCGGGGATCAAGGCGGCGCTGGATTCGATTGAGGGCAGCCGCGAAGCGGACGCTTTCGGCACATTCAGCTACGCCCGCATGCTCCGCATGGGGTTGGAGCTCATGCTGCCTGCGGACGAAGCAGAGACAGCGAAGACCGAGATGCCGGCAAAGAGCGAGATCGCGTTCGTCGGGCGGACGGTCGATGATGATGGAGTGGTCCAGGTGGTCGTGCCAAAGGCCCAGTTACAGGAAATTAAGGCGGCGTTCAAAACGCTCATCCCCCGGATTAAGAAACAAGAAGAGCTTCAGAGACAAAAGGCCGAAAAGTAGAGGCAACCCCGCGTGGTTGCCCTGGGCAGGCACATGGGCCTGCCCCTACTTCGGTAACGCGGCGCGCCAACCTTGCTTGAGCATCCGCGCCAGGCGGCGGACGTCTTGCTCGTATCGCGGTTCCGCGACGGCGTTGACGTTCTCTTCTGGGTCATTCTCGTGATCGTACAGCTCGCGGGCCATGACGTTGCCCGTCTTTCTATTTTGCCACTCGGTGTAGCGGAAGCGCTTGGTGCGCATGGTGTACCCCATCACGCGGCCTCGCGGGTACTGGCTGAATGCCGCCGTCTTCCACGGGCGGTCGGGATCTTCGAGCAAAGGCATCATACTAATCCCCTCCAGATGCCCCGGCAATGAGAGGCCGCACGCCTCGCTGAGCGTGGGGTAAATATCGACGTATTCGGTGAAGGCCCACGTGCGCTTCCCGGCGGTTTTCATTCCCGGGACGTGAAGAATCATGGGCACGTGCGTATCCAGCTCGAAGTTCGTATGCTTGCACCAGCCGGCGTGCTCACCCAGCTTCCACCCATGATCGCCCCACAGGATGATCACTGTGTTGTCGGCGAGTTTGAGACGGTCGAGCTCAGCGAGCAAACGGCCGATCATCGCGTCGGTATAAGAAACACAGGCATAGTAGCCGTGGATTAGTTGGCGGGCCAGTTCATCCGAACAAGGGCCTTTTTGCGGAATCCCGACGTAGTTGCGCAGCTCACCCCAGTTTGTCGTGGCGTAGCTCGGAGCGTTCTTGGGGATAAAAGGGTTGTCGGCCAGCTTGACGTCCTCGGGTTTGTACATGTCCCAAAACCGTTTCGGGGCGTTGAACGGCAAATGAGGTTTGTAGAAGCCCACCGCGAGGAAGAAGGGCTTGTCCTTGAGCCGGTTGAGCTCCTTGATCGCGTAATCAGTGTTACTACCGTCCGGATAGGCGTTGTCGGGCACGTCGGCCGCCTCGAAAGCCGGCCCCCTGCCGCTCGCGCCGGGGTTGGCCTTACTGTACTGCTCCATCTGCGCGATGGCCTCGGCCGTCAGATAACCCCTGCCCTTCCAGGCGCCTCGCGGGAACGTCCCTGCGCGATACGGTTCGGTACTCCAGCCCCGGAGATCGTCCTTAGGGTGATGGTAAATCTTACCGATGGAGACAGTTTCGTAGCCGTTGTCCTTGAAATGTTGCGGGAGCGTAATGACGTCGGGCATCGCCTTTCGGACCGGCGTATTGAGGTCGTAAATCTTCGTTGTGTCGGGCCTGGTGCCGGTCAGGAGGCTGGCGCGCGAGGGCGCGCACACGGCCTGCTGGCAATAGGCCCGCTCGAACAAAAGTCCTCGGGCAGCCAGGCGGTCGATGTTCGGTGAGATGATTTGTTTCTGGCCATAGCAGCCTAATTGCGGGCGAAGATCATCTACGGCGATGAAGAGAACGTTCATCTTTCGGCGGCCGCGGCCCTGGCTGAACGCCATTGTAGGGGCGAAAACAGACGCTATGGCTCCGCGAGCCATCATACTCAGCAAATCACGGCGATTTATAGGGCTATCCATGGAAGTCTCCTTGCATCTCCGGTTGAATCGGCCTACAGAAAAAACCTTTCACGCTGGCACAGTATAATCAGGTCACCCTCCGTCGACAAGAGGGTGGCGGTCGCGCCCGGAACGGGATTCTTTCACTGATACAAAAGTGACCTGCCTATTCCTCCGATAAACATGAGCGAACGGCATAGTTGAACATACTACCGAGACGGTTATGCTGAATAAGACGCCAAGAATAGGGTGCGGTTTTACCCTGGTGGAGCTGATGGTGGTCATACTTATCGTGGCCCTCCTGACCGCGATGTTGGTGCCACTTCTGCAGGGTCGAATCGACCGAGCCAAATGGTCCGAGGCGCAGACCGCAGCCGGGATGATCCGGCGAGCCATTCGCAGCTACGCGGCCGCGGCGGGCATCCCCGCCGCCCGAGATCTCGCCAATACGAGTCTTGACGACGCGCACACGCGGGACTTGCTTGGCTTTCACGAACACGATTGCGAAGGAACCTATTTTGAGTCCGGCGACTACACGATTACCTCCGTGGGAGAGGATGGTTTTGCGGCGATAACCGTCACCGGCGGCAGTAAAACCAGCTCGCCGGCCGGATCGTACGCTCTGCAAACCGATGGGAACTGGAAGAAACTATAGTATGCGGCCTACCCACCTGCTTCCCAAATTCCTCAAAAAAGATGACAACATCTTGGGGCTTTTGTCGTATCATAGCGAAAAGGTATGAAACGGGACTGGCTCGTTTTGCGGGCGTCTTTCCATCAAAAGGTGCCTGTCCCTCCCGTGAAAAGGGACAGTGGGCTTTCCAAACGACGGAAAGCAGACAATCCCTCGCGGGCCAGGAAACCAACTAATTCCGGAGGTAAGATGCACAACAAAACACACATTTGGGTCATCATTGGGATTGGGATTTGCGCGTTAGCAGCGGTGGCCGTCTACTGGCCGCGAGCCGCCAGTAATGACGAACCGATCCCTGAGCCTGCGGTCACCGAGGGTGTGGTATGCGGGTCGGTCGTGGTACCGGAGAGCATCACACAACTTACCGCAGACGGGGCAAATGGATCCGTCGCGGTCGAGCTCGACCAGGGAGTAGGACAATTACCTGTAGGAAAATACCGTATCGCGTCCTGGCGGGCCGAGCGAAAAGATGAGCAGGGAGCCGTGTGGACGTTGTCGGGACGTCCTTTCGGCCCTGCCGGCCGATTCGAGATCATGGACGGCGCTCGGACGAACCTGGACGTGGGTGAGCCGATTGTCGCCACGGTCCACGGCACCAAGATCGGCCCGAAGTACTACTCTTTCACGCAGTCGCTTCAAGGCCGACTTGATGAGGGGGTTGCGGTGACCCGCGGCGGCGCCAGGCCCGGAGCGCCGAAGTTGCGCATCAAGAATAAAGACGGAACGTATGACAAGACTTTCGCATTTCAATATGGGTGAGGCGGTACGTGTTCGCTCTCGTGGCGAGAGCCTGATAACGTGACTGGACCGTTCACCGCAACGCTCGTTGTCCCGGGACCGTTCAAAATCGAGGACAAGGGCTACACGATCGATTAGTAAGCATGAGAAAAACACGGCCCCTGCTTGCCGAGGTGAGGGAATGCCCGGATACGACAGGGGCCGAAAAGCCATCCACGTCCTAAGCCAAATATATTTGGACAGTCTTTGGATACAATAGTACCAAAAATGAAAGACTCTCCGCTATTGTGGTAACTACGTATTTTTTCCTTGAGAGAAAACTACACTAACTCACAAGGAATTTAGGTGATTTGAGGTGCTTTTGCCGCCGGCTCAGTAGTCTCTGAAGCTTCTCATCCATTCCGGCCAGTCGCTCGCCTGGACCCCGCCCGCTTTCGTCCAGGGACCGTGAACGTTGAAGTTCTTGTGCCAATTCAGTGTCCATAGCTCCTTAAGTCCGACCTTCCTGACGGACCAGTCCAGAAAGGCGCTATTGACCGCCGCACTATGGCGATTCAGGCAAACTCGGCGCATTTCATTGCTCCCGGCCAGATTCTCGGTCGCCCCGTCAGTGAGCGGAGGTTGATTCTCCGGAAACGGCCAAACGTCGTACCAGAAACAATCAATGAACAGAGGTATCCGGTCCGCAGGCTTGGCGTTGACCTGCCGGTAGTAGTTGTCGGCGTTGCTGCCGGTGGTTCGGTTGCACAGCCACTCGTTGAACCCATAGCTGCCATACGACCCGTCCGCGAAGATACCCCACGCCGCGAAGGGATTCAGTCCGCCCTCGGAGAGGGGCTTGGTCGCCATCGGACACAGACGCATATCCAGGTCATGATACTCGGCTCGCATCACGACGGGCCAGCGGCTCTCGCTCGTTTCGCTCTCTCCGCCGAGACCCTGGTGAAAGTAGCCGTCCCGGTCGGTGGTGAACATTGACCAAATGAGCGTCCATTGATGCAGACTCGCTTGGCAGGTGATGGAGCGGGCCTGCTTCCGGACCTTCTGCAGCGTCGGCATCAATATGGCCAACAACAAGGCAATGATGGAGATAACTACGAGAAGCTCGATGAGTGTGAACCCTTTTCTCGTGCGCATGATCCTAACTCCTTCTCGTTGCTCCTGACAAAACGTTATTGTACCTCTTTCTTACCGGAGGATCAAACCTTTTTTATTGCGCCTATTTACCCGCCACCCTACCGGCTATTAGACTACTCTTGCGGATGTGGCGGCCCAACTCGTTTTCCCTGGTCAGTTGATAACCTCTGGAATCCATACATCCGCGAAACAGGTTCTCCTGATAGGTCGATCGCCAGAGTTCCGATTCATTGAGAGCGTAGAACTCTGAACCGCTGAACCGTTCACTGTGCGACGACCACGGCACGGTCTCGCCCCCCGGAGACAGGGTCATCTCGCGGCGTCTATAATATTGCTCGGCGAGATCTTCCGATGCCTCCTTCCGCGCCTGGGCGTAGCACTCGCGACAATCCTGCCGGGCTTCGCTCAGCGACTTTCCCGGATTGAACCAGTAGTACTCGGGACTCGAACATCCGCCAGCTACAAGTCCGACGAGCACAAACATGAAAGCAATGGTTCTCATGCTATTTCCCTCCCGTAGGTTCGTAGGCAATTTCAATGCGATGTTCCGGCCCGGCCACCCCGAAGAGGTTGATTGTCCGGAACACGAACTGATGGCGAGCCTGCTTATCGAGCGAAAGATCGAGCTGCTCGTCGCAATCGCGCCATGCGCCGTCGTCACCCCTCTTTTGGAAACTCCGGAAATTCGGCGTGCACGAGCTGAGAAACACGTTGGCCGTGTCACCCTTGATTGTCACCTTCGAGGTGATAACGTTGGGCGTCCATTCGATCCAGTCCCGCCGGGGTGTCTTTATGAAGTAGGGTGTGTTGTAGGCCCAGTTGGGCTTGCCGTCGCGATACCACGTATGGTTGCGGAATATCTCATCGTCGAGCACGACGAGCGTGGAGGTGGGTCTGGCGGGGAACGTCGTGAAGCGATTGGTGTCCGTCTCCCAGCTACACCAGCGATAGGTATCGGGCCGCGTTTCCCACTTGCCGGTCTTCGGGTCGGGCTTCATCGGTTCGCGGTCCAGCCCGACGACTCGGACTACCGATTTGGCCCCATCGCGCCATACTTCGTCGCGAATCTCTAAAGCCGAAAGCGGCACGCCGTTCTTCTCGAAGTGCGCATCGTATTTGGAGTCGATGAGCACCCATTTGCTGAACTTGTTGACCCAGACCTCGTTGACACCGTGGTGGCCGCCATCGTCCTTCAGGCCCGGCCCGCAACCTAATCGCCGCGTCACGTAACCGAAGCTGTTGAGCACCGCGTGCTGCACGATGCTAAAGTGCGCGCAATGGAACTTGCCGCCCTTCAGCGCCGCGTCGAGAATGCCAAACGTATCGCCTCGCGTCTGCGTGGGATTGGCGTTATCGATGGCGATGTGCGCCTTGATCCAGTGCCTCAGTAGTAAGATCCTCTTCCATTCATCCTTTTCCCCCGCCACAACCGCGTCAAGCCCGTACCGTTGTCGCAATTCGCGAACGCGCGGACTGTAATAATTCTCGAAGGCCCGGAACAACTCGTTTCCACAGTACTTCGGATTCTCAACCGGCGTCACGACAAACCGCCCGCCGTCTTTTGCAGATGCCGTCACACTCGAAATGAACAAAACACTTGCCATGATGAGCCGGAACCGGACATGATTTGATTTCGTATGGCGTTCCATAATCTACCCTTACTCAAAGAAAATCCTACAATTTCGAATGTCATTGCGCTCGCAATGACAAGAGTGCCGCTCTTGGGACTGTCTGCCCGCCGTCGTTGGGCGGGCTGACTGTCCCTTTCACCCGGACAGGCACCTTTTGACGGAACAACACCGTCAAAACGAGCCCTGGGACTGTCTGCTTTCCGTCGTTTGGAAAGCTGACTGTCCCTTTCACCGAGACAGGCGCCTTTTGACGGAATGACGCCGTCAAAAGGAGCCAGTCCCAAAGGTCAACCAGCCGCTAAGTCCAGCATTTGCTTCACAGCCGGATTCGGCGATTCAATGTCTTTCGCGGAGCGGATCGTTACGGTAGGAATCGCTCCATGTTCCAAGTGCACCTTCATGCGCAGCGCCTGGTCCTCATTTCGACCACCCAGGCCGGAATATCCGATCGTTCGACACAGCTTTCCGAAAAGAACCTCGTTGAGGTTGCACCCGCCAGCCCGCTCCAGTCCATCGATGGAGGTTTGCCAGCTTTTGAACAAATGCGCCTGGGCGAAGGACAAGCCCTGCATGGTGATTTCATTCAGTCCCTCACCGCCGACGACCAGTCCATCTCCGAGCGAAGCCACGTGATGGATAAGCTTGTTCATGCCTTCCGTCGAGGTGGTCGCTTCAACAAAACAATTGTGTAGATTATGCGAGACGAGCGTTACGTCGATAAACGCCGTCTCAAGGCTCAACTCACGAGCCGCGTCCATGATGCTCTGGCCCAGGATAGATCGCCACATGCCCAGGCCGGGATGCACCTTGACCATGACCTTTTTGTCGCGATTGTGCAGCCTGCTCGC
>CAYZAH010000084.1:0-8850 GCA_964475805.1 uncultured Pirellulales bacterium
GGGAGACATCGAACATGACGGATCACCATTCAATGAGACAATTCCACGTGCAGAGGCGTGACTTCTTGAAATCCATCGGTCGCGGTACCGCCGCTTTGCTGTTCCTGGGCGTGGCGGGGCGTTCGTTGCAGGCTGCGCAGAGAGCCAGAACGGGCCGGCGGAATATCATCTTCGTGCTCAGTGACGACCATCGCTATGACTTTATGAGTTTCATGAAGGGGGCGCCGGCGTTCCTGGAGACGCCGAATATGGACCGCATGGCGCGGCAAGGGGCACACTTAGCCAACGCTTTCGTCAGCACGTCGCTGTGCTCGCCGAGCCGGGCTTCGATCCTGACGGGCCAGTATATGCACCACCATCGCATCGTCGATAACCAGCGGCCGGAGCCGGAGGGGACTGTCTTTTTCCCGCAATACTTGCAGAAGGCCGGCTACCAGACCGCTTTCATCGGTAAGTGGCACATGGGCCACGAAAATGACGACCCGAGGCCCGGCTTCGACTACTGGGCCAGTCTCAAGGGACAGGGGACCTACTTCGATCCGGTGCTCAACGTCAATAAGGTGCATCGCCAGTTCCAGGGTTACACGACGGACGTTCTGACCGACCGCGCGCTGGCCTGGCTCAAAGAGGGACGAGACACCGACAAGCCCTTCTTTCTCTATCTTTCGCACAAGGCCGTTCACTACCCCTTCCAGCCCGCCAAACGCCACCAGGGCCGCTACCGGGACGCCAAGGTCGAACGTCCCGATACGATGGCGAACACCGAGCGCAACTATCAAACGCAGCCGCACTGGGTCCGCGAGCGGCGCTACAGCATCCACGGCGTCGATCACATGGAAACCGGACCGTACGACAACGATCCCGTACCGTCATTCGACGATTTGTACAAGAGCTATTGTGAAACCGTGTACGGCCTGGACGAGAACATCGGCCGGCTCCTGGACTATCTGGATAAGAGCGGTCTGAGCAAATCGACACTGGTTGTCTACATGGCCGACAACGGCTTCGAGCTTGGAGAGCACGGCTTCTACGACAAACGGGACGCGTTCGAGGAATCGATCCGCGTGCCGATGCTCGCCTATGCCCCGGGCCTGATCAAGCCGGGAACGAAAGTCACGCAGATGGTCCAAAACATTGACGTCGCCCCGACGCTCTTGGAGGCGGCGGGTGTGCAACCGCCGAAGTCCGCGGATATGGACGGCCAATCATTCCTACCCTTGCTGCAGGGCCGGTCGGTTCCGTGGCGCGATCACCTTCTATACGAGTACTACTGGGAGTGGAACTTCCCCGCGACGCCGACGGTTTTTGCGATTCGCACCGACCGGTACAAGTATATCTTCTATCACGGCCTTTGGGACGACGACGGATTCTACGACCTGCAAACCGACCCGCACGAGCGGCATGACCTGATTCGCGTGCCGGCCTACAGCGAGCAGATTGAGGCGCTGAAGAAACAGCTCTTCGACGAGCTTGAGGCCGGCGGCGGGCTGACCATCCCCGTCCGGCGGCCCCTCGGTGAACGCCTCGATCAGCGCAAAAATAGACGGTGAGTTATGCCCTTTCAGACGGTTTGGCTATCACAATTTGAATTAGTGATGAAGCTATCATCAAGCTCTGCCTGAGGCGGCCGCTTTGAGCGGTGGAGCAAGCGACTTAGTCTGAGGCACGCGAATGTCCCGGTGTTTCTTCGCGCGGGGCGGTCTGGCAGGAAGCGATTGCCCGGCAAAGGCCTCCGGCTATAGCGCGAATCCCGTCGATTTCGTCCTTGCTCAACCTGTTTTCCGACGAGCGATAGACGAGCATGAATCCCTGCGAGACGCCGTGCAAGGCCAGGGGGATCGTCACGGCGGAAATGCTGTTCAGTCCGGCCAGATTGCCCTCCAGACCCATAGCGAACATGTCGTCGAGCGTGCACACTTTGTTCGATTTGCAGATGCCGTCCATTAGCTCCGGGCTGAAGTAGTCCTCAAGCCTGTTATGGGTACAATCCGTCCAGTGCGCCCCCTTGAATGTGATCGGAAGGTCGTTCTCGAACATGTGCAGCTCGAAGGTCGATGGGATGCCCGATGGCGCGCCAACTCCGGGCTCGGTGGCGAAATCCTCTTCATGCCGCAGGAAGAAGGTGACGTTCGCATCAGCAATCTCGGTTTTGATCAGGCCGGCGGCGGTCTGCAAAAGGTTCTCGAGCCCCGTCGAGCCGAGGATGGATTCGTAGAAACCGGCGGTGAAGCTAATGACGTTCAGCTTCTTGATGAAGTCTCTCTGTGCCGCGATGAGATCGTTGCACAGAATATCAATCTTCTGCCCCTGCCGCTTCCGCTCCTTGTTGAGCTTGCGAACGAGCAGACGCAATCTTCTCTGTTTTTGTTTATTATCGGCGATCATTTGTCTTTCTTGATACTCCCAGCCCAACTTGTTGCTCCTGTAGGTCTTAAATTCGGCTGGGCGAACGCCAGTCTTTAGGGCCAAATAAGGAATTCAGAAATGGCCGCTTGGTAGCCCTATAAACAACGAGCTATCAATCTCACCGGTATTCGGATCGGCTGTGTGACGTACACCCAAAAGAGTAGAGAGGCGTCGTTTATGTCTTCGATTATAGGACCAGAGGGGGAGATAAATTGACTATTGACTATTCGCACGCTGGTCTCAAATCATCGCACGCGGTTCCTTCAATAGTCGATAGACAATAGTCAATAGAGTATGGTTACTTTGGTCACTTCTCTTGCTCTTGCCTTTCTGAACCTCGGACGGTGCGTTGACGTAGGGCGCGGATAGCCTGTATAATTCGGCCGTGCGTATGAAATGAATGAAATAGACTACATTGATCCTTAGTAGCAGGGAGGTGTCGATATGTTGCTTCCGAAACCTTTTGGCAAGATGCTTGCGGTCTTTCGCGGTAGTGTCTCACCCGTATTCATTTTTCTGTCCATCCTGCTTGGCTTCTGGTTCGGGCTGATGCCCGGCTGGTCCGGCTTCCAGATGCTGATCGTCGTATTGGTGTTCGTGCTGAACGTGCACCTCGGCTTGTTTCTGCTCTCGGCGGCGGTAGCGAAAGGGCTGTGCCTGGCGGCGGCGCCCGTTCTCTACACTATCGGGCAGGGCGTTCAGACCTATGCGCCCGGCCTGCTGAACGCTGTGGCCAAGGTGCCGGTGGTGGGAATGACGGATTTCAGCCGGTACGCAGTCGCCGGAGCGTTCGTCGCCGGTCCGATTATCGGGACCATCGCGGGTTTGCTCATGGCGCGGTCGGTCATCGCTTTTCGCCGGACTATGCTGAAATTGGGGGAACGCTCTGAGGCGTTCAGGAAATGGTATTCCAAGGGATGGGTTCGCATTCTGGACCGAATCCTTATCGGCAAGCGGACGAAAGACGCTAAGTCGCTGTTTGCGGCCAAAACGAAGGTCGTCCGCAAACTTGGGGTCGCCATCGCCGGGCTGATCGTGATCGCCTCCGTCGGCGCCCTGACGCTGGCGAAGAATACCGTGGTGAAAGATTATTTCGCCAAAACGATGACTCGGGCCAACGGGGCCGAAGTGGACCTCGCCAGCCTCAATCTGTCTGTATTGTCGGGATCCGTGTCCGCGGGCGGGATACAGGTGACCGACGCGCAAAAGCCCCAGATCAACCAGGTGGCCATCGGAAAGATCGCCGCCGATGCGAGCATGTACGACCTGACCCTTGGCAGATTGATTATGGAGAACGTCGAGGTCTCGGGTGTCACGTTCGATCAGGAGCGGACCAGCCCCGGCAAGATCGTCGAGACGGCCGCCGCCAAGAAAGAGGAGCAGCCGCCATTCGATCCATGCGAATACAAGATCGACGTCAACGACATTGCCAAGCTCGATAAGTACTTCAAAGACGCGAAGGCGATTAAGGAAACGCTGCAAAAAGTTCGCAAGTGGCTGCCGAAAGGCGAGAAGAAGGTGACGACCCAGCCCGAGCAAGCGCCTCAGAAGTACCTTGAGTATCTCGATGCCAGGGCCTCCGTCCAGCCTACGCCTCGTTTGATGGCCCGTCGGATGGAGCTCGACCAGGTCCGGATTCCCTCGGAATTCTTCGGCAACAGCGATTTGCTCCTGACCAACATAAGTGACGCACCACAGGCGGCGAAACTGCCGATCACCCTTGAAATGAAATCGCACGATACGGGTGCGGCGGTCGATGTGAAAGTGGACTACGCCACGGGCGGGCCGGCGCCCAAGGTGTCCGGGACTTTTAGTGGCTTCGACCTGAGCAAGATGCAATCGAGCCTCAGTGGAAGCAGCGGTTTGACGTTCGATAAGGGCATGGCCTCGGGCAAGTTCGACGGCACAGTGACGGATCAGGCTATCGATCTGGCGATCACGGTGTCCGTTCAGGATCTCCAGGCCCGGGCCCAGGGACGCGGGATATTAGGGTTGGACGCTAAGACGGCCTCCGAAGCCCTCGATGTTTTGAAAAACATTGATACCACGATACGGATCGTCGGCCCCGTGACTGAGCCTCGTCTCGTCTTCGACGTCAAGGGCCTTCAGAAGGAGTTCAAGGACGCGCTGGTTGAAGCCGGAAAGCAGAGGGCCGCCGACGAGATCAACAAGCAGATTGACAAACAATTAGGTGACAAGGTCCCCGACGAGGTCAAAGGCATCCTGAAGGATAATAAGGTGCTGGACGGGCTCGGCGGATTGCTCGGCGGGAAAAAAGACGAGAAGAAATGATTGACGGTTTTCGGTTGTTTCTGACAATAGGTCCCGTAGGACCAATAGGACCTATTTTTCCTTCGAGGAACGCCGATCAAGCATTTGTCCGGTTGGCTAATCCCGATATTCCGTCCAAAATCGCCAATCGAAAAACGACAATCTTATCGTTCTATTTTTCGCAAACGACAACCTGGCTCATTGAATCCGAAAAGGCTTTTAGTGGTTTTCTCATCACGTTGAGCGAGGGATTCTTATAGTCCAGCCCGCCGCACGTGGCTTGCCACAAATCGAGCAGTGTAACGACCCTTGCTTTGATCCTGACGCCGCCGATTCTACCCCTTTTGCACTCTACAATGCCCTGTTTGCTGAGCATCTGTATCACTTTCTGAAGGTATCCCACAGAGAAATCCAACGTTTTTGCGATCTCTGATGCTTGAAGGTAATCGGAGTTTCTTCTTTTCTTAAGATAGAGAATCGTCTCGACCGACATGGCGAAATCTTGATTGATTTTCATCGTCTCCTCCCACACCCCACTGGCTTCGATTTTTATCTTTTGATCGTCCTGGCGAGCTTTTGACGCTGTGCACACGACAAAAACCCAGCGGCAAGCCGGATTTTCCATGCCACATTTGTTTGGCGTCCCAGCTTGGCCGACGTTGGCCCGTTAGCCAACTAAGATACCCGGCTTAGCTATTTAATGCAAGGAAATTTTATCCAAATTTCCCAGATAGTGCTGTTTTCACCCGTCAAATTCCGCTGAGACCAGGATTCGCCGGCACGTGCAGTGGTTTCCGAGGTGACACAAAGTTAGTTTTGATGCGAAGAATTCAGAAGTGAACGAGACATTCTCTATTTGCCCGTATCCGAGCGTTATGTGCGGACTGAACTTCTCGAAGCTCGAGTTTTGTGGGTAATTCCTGATCCACAATAGCGTCGATGGCTCGGCTGTGGGAGGGGAGAGCACCATCTCCGTGGAGACGTCATAACTGAAGTACGCGGCCAGCTCGCGCATGACGGTCTCGTGGAGTGCCTGGAGCCGGCCAGTTTTTTTTAGCAAAAGGATGGAGACTTTTTCGTTGCTCGCATTTGTTCCGATTTCTACGCCCGCGATGCTGAGCATTCCCGGGGAATGGCTTTTCGCGAGGTCTTGCAAGATGCGGCCGATTGCGGCAACGTCCGCTTCCTCGATGCAACCCATGGCCAAGGAGATATGGGGCAGGCAATGCTCCTTGTCCAGAACGATTTTATCGGGGCATTGTTTCAACAGCTCCCTGTTGACTTCGATAGTCCGGTCCGTTATCTCTTCCGAAGGCAGCAACACGACGTCAACCGCTATCTTCCCCATCGGGACAACCCCAATATAAACCACGTTGAGTTCTGCTTTGACGGGGGATTCAACCTCAAAGTTCGGCCGGACTCAAGGAAAATCCTTGAAACCCGCGCATGCAGAGGATATACTCGTCCGTCGTGCTCGGGAGCCGGCTCGCTCATTTTCTTTGTGGGGCCGGCCTCAAAAGGCCTTTGGCGTCCCAGGCATGTCCTGAGCGTAGTCGAAGGAAAGGATGTCGCGATGGCGGATAGAGATACTGATTTAGAGCGAATCAAGCAGCTCATCGACGTCATGAGAGAGAACGACTTGGTGGAGCTCCAGATCGAGCACGATGATGACAAGATCGTCTTGAAACGCGCACAGCCTCAACCGGCCGTTAGCGCCCTGCCTATGATACGACCCGAGTCCTACGCCGCCTCTGAGACCCCGGCCGGCGCGAACCTCCCTCCGGTTGCGAAGCAGGAGGATCTGGTGGAGATCAAGTCGCCCATCGTCGGGACTTTCTATGCGACGCCGAGTCCGGATTCGGAGGCTTACGTAGAAGTCGGCTCAGCGGTCGATCCCCAGACGGTCGTCTGCATCATCGAGGCGATGAAGGTCATGAATGAAATCAAGGCCGAAACGGAAGGCACGATTGTTGAGGTCCTTGTCACGAACGGTCAGGCCGTCGAATTCGGCCAGGTGCTTTTCAAGGTCCGGCCGGATTAGCTCGGGAGAATTCGCCCATTTGGGGTGATTCGAGATATGAAAAAGATGTTTTCAAGGATCCTGATCGCCAACCGCGGCGAGATTGCCCTGCGTATTATCCGCGCCTGCCGTGAGCTTGGCATCGAGGCGGTGGCCGTCTATTCCGAGGCCGACAAGAACGCTCCGTATCTGCAATTAGCCGACGAGGCCGTTTGCATCGGACCAGCCGATTGTGCCAAGAGCTATCTGAATATTCCGAGCATCATCAGTGCCGCCGAGATTACGGACGTCGAGGCGATTCATCCCGGCTACGGTTTCCTGGCCGAGAACATTCACTTTGCCCAGGTGTGCCGGGAGTGCGGGATCACGTTCATCGGGCCGCCGGTGGAGGCGATGCGTCTGTTAGGTGATAAGGTCCAGGCCCGCCAGTTGGCGCACAAAGCGGGCGTGCCGGTCGTGCCCGGCTCCAGCGGCGCCATCGAATCCGATACGGACGCGCTGAGACTGGCCAAGGAAATGGGCTATCCCGTGATAATCAAAGCCGCTGCCGGCGGGGGCGGGCGCGGGATGAGAGTCGTGCACAACGATATCAATCTGCGCTCGGCGTTCAACGCCGCGCAAGCCGAGGCCAGGGTCGCCTTCGGCGACGCCAGCGTGTACCTGGAGAAGCTCATCGTCGAGCCTCGCCACGTCGAGGTCCAGATCATGGCGGACGAGCATGGCAATGCGCTGCATTTCTACGAGCGCGATTGCTCCACCCAGCGGCGACATCAGAAGATGATCGAGGAATCGCCGTGCGGTATCCTGGACAAGCATACGCGGGACCGATTGGCCGAGGCGGCGTTGAAGATCATTAAGAAAGCCAAGTACTCCAACGCCGCGACGGTCGAGTTCCTCCTGGACAAAGACAAGGAGTTTTACTTCATCGAGGCCAACACGCGAATCCAGGTCGAGCATCCCGTGACCGAGATGGTGACGGGCCAGGACCTGATCAAGTGGCAGATCAGGCTGGCCGCCGGAGCGCCCATCAAGCTCAGCCAGAGGAGCATCAAACATACCGGCGTGGCCATCGAGTGCCGGATCAACGCCGAGGACCCCGAGAACGACTTCTCGCCGTCGCCCGGAACGATCACGCGATACATTCCGCCGGGCGGGCCGGGCGTGAGAGTGGACACGCACGTGCATCAGGGCTGGACCGTCTCGCCCGCCTACGATTCGATGATCGCCAAGGTGATCGTGCACCAGCGGAGCCGCGACGAAGCGATTACCACGATGAAAAGGGCGTTGGAAGAATTCGTCATCGAGCCGATCAAGACCACCATCCCCGTTTGCTTGGACATCCTTTCGCACAGTCTTTTCGTCAAGAACAAGATCGACACCGGTTTCGTCGAACGCACCTTCTGAGAAACAACAGAAAGAGGGCAGATATTATGAAGATCAGATTTGTCTTCGTCACAGTGTGCCTCATATCTATGACGAGTTGGTTACAGGCGGAGTCGGCTCGCAACGAGCCGTGGCGGGGCGTGCACGTCGGCATCGGTAGTCAGAGGGCCGTGGAGCAGTTGACGGACGTCGTCGGCCGGCTTGCCGAGATGGGCATCAACGTCATCGTTGGGGAGATCAACTACGGATTCGAGTATCAATCGCATCCGGAGCTTCGGCAAGCTAACGCCAGCAACGCCGAGCAGATCAAAAAGCTGGTCGCGGAATGTCGCAAGCACCACGTCCGGCTGATTCCGCAGTTTCAGTGCCTCGGACATCAATCCTGGAGCAAGAACACCGCGCCGCTGCTGAGACAGTACCCGCAATTTGACGAGACGCCGGGCAAGTATCCGGACAACAAGGACATCTACTGCCGAAGCTGGTGCCCGCTGAACCCCGAGGTCAACAAGGTAGTCTTCGCGCTGATGGACGAGCTGATCGACGCCTTCGAGGCGGACGCCTTGCACGTGGGCATGGACGAGGTTTTCCTGATCGGCGAGGACGACTGCCCTCGCTGCAAAGGCAAGAACAAGGCCGAGCTTTTCGCCAAAGCCGTGAACGATTACCACGACCATCTCGTGGGCACACGAAAGATCGAGATGCTCATGTGGGGCGACCGGCTGATCGACGCGTCGAAATACAAGTACGGCAAATGGGAGGCCAGCGCCAAC
>CAYZAH010000084.1:8950-10162 GCA_964475805.1 uncultured Pirellulales bacterium
TCTACGCCACTGAAGCCTTCGCAAAGTAGCGAGAGAACTGGTCCTTTGTCACGGCAAGAACCGTGAGCATGTCATTGCGAGCGAAGCGAAGCAATCTCAACCGTCGGGTTGCGCAAAGGACTGAGATTGCTTCGTCGCTGTGCTTCTCGCAATGACAGAAAATACGTTACCGTGTCATTACGAGCTTGGCCCCGGGGAGCCAATAGTCAATAGCCAGTTTTAGTAGGCAAACCTCATCTTGCGAAGATTTTGCAGACAGCGATCCACGCATTCGAGCGGCGGATAGGCGTCGTTCTCGTACTCAACGATGTACCATTCCGTCCCGCCGACCGCCCGGCACAGCGCGAAGAACGCCCGCCACGGCACGTCGCCCTCGCCGATCAGGGCCTTGGGATTCGTCTTGCTAAACTCCTTGACGTGCACGGTAATCGCCCGGTCGGGATACTTGTACAGATACGGAATGGGGTCGATGCCGGCGCTCATCGCGTTGCCGACGTCGAGCTGCATGATCACGTCCTTGCTCGCATTGCTGAAGAACGTGTCCCAGGGCAGCTCGCCGCTCATTGGCGTGAACTCGACGCCGTGGTTGTGGTAGCCGACGCGCATCCCCTCCGGCTTGACCTTTTCCGCTATCTCGCTGAAGAGCTTGGCCGTATCGATCCACGCCTGGTGCGAGTCGCGGTACTTCTCGGCGAAGCCGGGCACGATCAGGTGCGTGTTGCCTAACGTCTTATTGAACTCGACGGTCTTAGCCAACTCGTCTCCGAGCAGCGTTTCGAGGCCGATGTGCGTGCCGCAGCATTTCAGGCCGTTGTCGTCGAGCATCTTGCGCAGCTCCTCGGCGGAGCGGTCGTAGTAGCCGGCAAACTCGACGCCCTGATAGCCCATCTTCCCCACCGCTTCTATCGTGGCGGGCAGGTCCTTCTGGCAATCGTTCCGCACCGAATAAAGCTGCAACCCGAACGGCCTTCGCCGCACTCTGCCCCGGCCCCCTTGCCTTTGCCCTTGTCCTCTCTGTCTCTGGCCCCGCTGCGCGCCCAGCGACGCCGAAGCTGCCACCACCGCCCCAGCTACCCCCTTCGCCATAAACCCGCGCCGCGACACAAAATCTGCACTCTCTGACAACATAGGATTCCCTTTCTGCATTCATTCAACCCAGTTTGCCGATGCCCTAAATTCACACCTCCTCAGCCACATCCTGAGGCACGTTTT
>CAYZAH010000085.1:0-6970 GCA_964475805.1 uncultured Pirellulales bacterium
GCCTGATGATCGGGCATGTCGTCCCATAAACGAAGCTCATGTTTGCCAAGAAACGTCATTTTCTTCGGTCCGCGTGTTGCGTTCAAGTATTCGGGAAATTTATGTAAGCCCGACCCGCTCGATGTCCGAAAGTAAATAAGCCGTATCTTTTGTTTTTGAGAGTTATTGAGGTATATTTTAATTGAAGCGAACTAAGGTAGGTATCAGACCATCTGTGGATAAGGACATTAGCCATTCGTCCATGCAAAACAGGACGCCACGAAGCCCCGTTCATCTGATGTTCACCATCAGGTACACGGATATCCAGACAAACTGAGGACGGTCGCTGTGCAGACGAATACCAAAGTGCCGGACATTGCAGTTGGAGCACCTTTTGGCGAGTTGCTCGTCGCCCGAGGCCTGTTGGACAAAGATGAGCTGTTGAACGTGCTCAACCAACAGCGCGAGCTCGGTGGACGTCTTGGCGAAATTCTGCTCCGTCTTAAAATGTTGGACGACAAGGCGGTAACGGCTGCCCTCGCCGAGCATTTCTCGATGGAATACCTTCCACTCGGCGAGCCCAGTCAGATGGGCCGGATCAATCGCATTCTTGCCCGCGCCTTGCCGGAAAGCATCGCCAAAAAATTCTGCCTTGTCGTGGTCTGCGAAGAGGGCAACAACCTGGTCGTGGCGATGGCCGATCCACTCAACGTCGTGGCCATGGACACCGTGACGCTGCGGTTGAAGCGTCCGATCAAACCGGCGATCAGCTCGGCGCGCGAAATCCGTCAGGCCATCGAATCGGTCTATCACGGCTCGGACCTCGAAGAGCAGCAACTTCGCGATCTGGTCCAAATCGAGGTCGATGGAACCAACGTGGACGACGACGTTCTTCTGGAGGAGTCTGCCGAACCACAAGTCAGCAGTGAGGATGCCGCCAACAAAGCTCCGGTCATCCGATTTGTGGACTTGCTGATGAGCCAGGCGGTCAAGACAAGAGCCAGCGATATTCATATCGAGCCGCAGGAAACGTCAACGGTAGTCCGGATGCGCGTGGACGGCGTTCTTCGGGACATGATTCCGCCCGCCAAGAAAATGCAAGCGGCGGTCACGGCCCGAATCAAGATTGTGGCACAAATGGATATTGCCGAGCGCCGGTTACCTCAAGACGGCCGGTTCAAGATGAAAGTCTCCGGCCGATCCATTGACGTCCGCGTATCGACTATTCCGACGATATACGGCGAGAAGGTCGTGATGCGTATCCTGGACGCGGCCGCGGTCAATCACGACCTGGATACGCTCGGGATAGAACCGCACCGGCTCAAAGAACTCAAAGAGAAGCTGTCGCTGCCTCACGGTATTCTCATTGTCACTGGCCCGACCGGCAGCGGCAAGAGCACAACGCTATACTCGGCACTCAGCTATCTGAAAGACCCGACGAAGAACATTACTACCGTGGAGGACCCGGTCGAGTATCGCCTGGCGGGGATCAATCAGATTCAGGTCAAGCAGCAGATCGACCTCGACTTTGCCCGGTGTCTGCGGGCCATCCTGCGACAGGACCCGGACATCGTTCTGATCGGTGAGATTCGAGACAAGGAAACCGTCGAGATCGCCATAAAAGCGGCGTTGACGGGACACCTTGTTCTGAGCACGTTCCATACCAACGATGCCGCCAGCGCCATCAGCAGACTTCTTTACATGGGCATTGAGCGATATTTGCTGGCCTCGGCCCTGAATATGGTCATCGCACAGCGTCTGGTTAGAAAGATTTGCGAGCAATGTAGAGAACCCGTGAAGCTATCGGAAGACGTCTTCAAGCGTCTGAAAATTGACAAGGGACAGACCAAGGAAGCCGTTTTCTATCGTGGTCAAGGCTGTCAGGCATGCGCGGGAACGGGATATCGTGGGAGATTGCCGATTTTTGAGTTCCTGGACGTAGACACCGATATGAGCGAGCGGATCATCGCCGGGCAGAACGAAGCCCAGATACGAGCCGCGACGCGACAGCGAGGCTACGGGAGCCTTCTGGACAGCGGGGTCCACAAGGTGTTACAGGGTTTGACCACGGCTGAAGAGGTAATCGCCGTGGCCGCTACGGGAAAAGAGTAAACAACTCCGCCGCGCCCGCAACGCATTCGCACTGCGGCCGGAGCATGGGGGCTTTGAACAGGGAGAGGTACATAAATGAAAAGCTACGGATACGTCGCGCGAGACCTGACGGGGATACTGAAGAGAGGACATCTTCAAGGTACATGCTCGAACGAAGTATTGAACCAGCTTCGCCAGCAGGGATTCACGCCGATCTCGGTCAAGGAAATCAGCCAGACCGCCAAGAAGGAACAACAGCGCGGCCGCCGTAAGCGCATCAGGTCGGCCGACTTGGCCACCGTGTGCTGGCAATTGGCCACGATGCTCCAGGGTGGCATTCCGATCACGACGGCGCTGGATATTATCAGTGAAGACACGGATAATCTACTGCTTCGCGACATTTTGCGGCAACTGGCGGACAAAGTGCGGAAGGGCCAGCCATTTTCGGAAAGTGTAGCCGAGTTTCCAAGGGTCTTCAACCGGCTTTCTTGTGCCATGGTCCTGGCGGGCGAGACCAGCGGTAACTTAGCCAACGTCGTGAGTAAATTGGCGGAGTATTTCGACAATCGTGACAAAATCGCCAAGAAAGTCAAAGGCGCGATGGCCTATCCGCTGTTCGTATTGACGTTCATCACGCTGATCGTGATCTTCATCATGGCGTTCATTGTGCCGCGCTTCCGCAAGATATTCGACCAGATGGGCGGTACGATGCCTGCCTTTACCCGGGGCTTCATGAACTTTTATGATATACTCCTTCACAATTTGCCCTACATTGTCGGCGGTCTGGCTGCCCTGGTATTCCTTGTTGTCTCCTACGCAAAGACACAGAGTGGACATCAGTGGCTCAGCCGGTTCGTTTTGAAGATACCCATTTTCGGAAAAATCCTCACCAATGCGTTTGTCGCCACGTTCTGTCGGACAACCTCCACCTTGCTTCTCGCGGGAGTCACCGTGATCGAGGCGTTTAATATTCTGACGGGAATGACGGATAACGACATCATTAGGTCGGCGATCACTCGCACCAAGGATAATATCGAAGGCGGCTCCAACATCTCGACCAGCATGGCCCAGGCGGGCTTCTTCCCGAACATGGTCATCAAGATGATTCAGGTCGGTGAAGAAAGCGGTTCGACGGCGGAGGTACTTGACAAGACCAGCGAACACTACGAGCGCAAGGTCGATACGATGGTCACGGCGCTGATGAGCCTGCTCGAGCCAGTTATGATCGTAACGGTCGGCGCGATTGTATCGGTTATTGTGATCGCACTATATCTACCGATCTTCACGATGTCGGATATGTAATAGCTGATAGATTCTGATTGGTGTTTTGTGATTGGCGATAGTCACCTGCATGCCGGATATCGGCACAATTACAAAACGCAAATCCAAATTTTATGGATAGTGAAGTTAAGCACGAATTTAGCCGATGAACGGGTAGGCTGGGCGAGGGACTTGGCCGCGAAAGGTTGACTGCACATATTTTTTGGAGAGATGAAAATGAACAAGAGAAAAGGGTTTACTCTGGTCGAGCTGATGGTGGTGATTCTCATCGTCGGAATCCTGGCGGCGGTGGCCATCCCCCTGATGCAAGGACGAATCGACAAAGCGAAGTGGTCGGAAGCCAATGCCGCGGCCGGTTCGATTCGGACCGCTGTACGAGCCTATGCCGCCGAAACATCAGTCGGTACGGCCCAGGGGCTGGCCGGCAAAGCGCTGAGCGATACCGATACACAAGCGGCGCTGGGTTTCAACTCGAGCGACCTGGAAGGAACTTATTTCACGGCGGCCAATTACGTGATTACCTCTGTAGACTCTTCGGGCGTGGCGGTGATTACGGTGACGGCCTCCAAGAGCAACGCTCCGAGCGGGTCGTATCAGCTTGAGACTGATGGCGATTGGGTCAAGTACACGCCATCGAGCTAAAAGGAGCAAGCCGGCTGAGCGGTGAGCCCGGAATCCCGTCGCAGGCGCAGGTAAAACGGTCTTATTGCCGTGGTCCTCGCCGGACAAGAACGAGCTATCCGATGGGTTGGGCCGCCGAGCCGCACACGTTGCGGCGGCCCCCATCGCGACCCATCGCCGGCACGGCTGGACTGTTGGCGACTTCGTCGTACAACAGTTGGAGCGCGGATGATTCGGTGATCCCTCCCTCATGCGTCTGAGAATACGAGAATGAATATGGGTATCAAACGAATCAAATGCCGAACAGGGATTGCCTTGGTGGAGGTTATGGCCGCGACGGCCGTTCTGATTGTGGCCGTCCTGGGTGCACTGAGCTACCAATACCATGCCTCCAGAAACGGCCAAATCGCTCACGTTCAGATCACTGCAACGCGCACGGCGCAGTTGCTGCTTGAGGACTGGATGAGCACTGGGGGGTCGGAAGACTACGATCCGGCTGCACTGGATCTGGGCTTCTCGTCTGTCATGAGCACACCCACTGGCTTCACCACGGATGACGGAATGGGTAGTCCACTCCATAACGGCGTATATGGAATTACGGTGGATAATGTGCCCATGCTGGCGATGCTAACGCGTGCCGATATCGACTACGACGCTGAGGCGCAAATCACACTGAGACAACTTGGCGTCATCATCAACTTCGGTCTAGCCTCGGAAAACGACTCTCCCGATTGGACGAAAAGCATGAGGCCCGTGATTCTAACGACGTACGTCCGGGCGGATGCATCGGGCGGTTAACGACATTCAAGCATGACGGCACGTACAACGGAGCCGGAACAGAATGTACGGAAGGCGAGATGCGAAATTCTACACGCCAGAATGTTAAGGGCGGAAGACGTAAATCCCAACCCGGTTTTACTCTGATCGAACTGATCATCGCGATGGCGTTGAACCTGGTGGTTGTCTTAGCGGCCGGAACCTTGTTAGTCAACGGCAATCGGGCCTGGCAGAATACGCTTGACCTGGTGAACGGGGAAGTACAACAAGACGCCCTGGCCGTCTCAACCGCATTCGGCAACATAGGCAGAAAATCCAATCGTGTCGATTACACAATCTATGACATTTCCGGCACGACCTTTACCCCGGCGCTGCCCAAAACATCTGATCCCAAGGAGGTGGTCTCCGGCAACGCGGTGGAGTTCAGGTACTGGGACGTCGAGCTCGATAAGACCGACAGTCATTCTCTGATGGACGTAACAAAGACGGCGACAGCTTACGCCCTCTTTTATCTGGACGGTGACAAACTGAAAGTGGACTACGGTCCATGTCCTCCCGGCGGGGTGCCGGATGGGGGAGGTATCAGAAACACGTCCGGTGTCGTTACCACAACACTTGCAAATCACGTGTCCGTGGATCCGAGCACTGGAGCCGGCGCGTTCAGCCACACGACCGTCAGCGGCGTGGGTCAGGGGAGCGTTCGAATCGATATCGTCATCACCGATCCCGCAACCAAAAAGAGCTCGAAAGTCATAACGTCTACGCTTCTTCGAAACATATGGCCGAGGTGACGTCCTCGGCGTGTTTTCTGAAAGATCGGACAGTATATGAAACGTCTCATACGAAACGCGAAATCTGAAAACGGCTCGGCACTTGTCTTTGTGGTTATGTCTCTGCTTCTGTTGACCCTCCTCGGATCGGGTATGTTGACGGCGGGTTATGGAGCCAGGCAGAACGCCGTTCGAATCAAGAACGAAGCGATCGCCCGGCTTTGCGCTGAGGCGGGTTATGAAAAGGCGATCTTTTGGATGAGCCAGCAGGAAGACATGCTGAACTCGTTGGAAAACGATGAGCCGGGAACGACCGGCACGCTGAGCTTCCCGGGCGGAAGCTGCAATTATCAGATCAATTTCTTCTCTTTTGTGGGTTACCGTCCCGTCTACAGGATCAAGTCCTACGGGACCAGCGGCACCTTCAACAGGACAGTGGATGTTTTCGTGGTTCAGGCTGTGAGCGGTTGGGATATGGGTCAGTGCCGAGTCCCTGTGGGATCCACCGGTACCGGCGAGGTTTATTTTTCGAACAACGAAGTTATCGACATGCCGCTGAACATTAACAATCTCAATGACAACCCCGACAACAGGGACATCTACATCCAGGGCGTACCGGAGTTCTTGCAACGCGTAGGCATGGGGGAGCCACGATACACCGACGGGGGAGCCGATAAATATAACACCGTGATGAATTCTTTCGAAGGTGGAATCAGCTTCGACCAGCCGGATAGCAAAATAACAAGTGAGGATTCCGTTCAGAGCAAAGTGACCCGCTTCAAGGACAGTACGAAGGCCGAATACACGTTCACGCCGACCGCAAAGGCGCCCGTCGACAATCCTAACGCGGCCGTACAGCTCGAGTTTTACGTCGAGGATGGAGTTGGCAAGGTCCGCATTACGAACAATTGTACCGTCCTGGGTTTCAAGCAAGCCAACGATTCAAGAACGCTGGACTATAAGATACAACCCGGAAGCGACGGAACCAGGTTTGAGAGATACGATATCTACGCTTATCATTACATGCCCGAGGACGCCGAGAGCACGGGAGAACGGTCGGTCTATTCCATCGAAGATACCTACGTGACCCAATCCGTAAACGGTGTGACATCCGAAGAAGGCGGGCAGATTTTCGTCAACGGTAACGTGGTCATCGGCGGCGATATGACTGATAATAATGGCGATCAGGTAGTCAAAGGACGGATAACCGTCGTCGCTACGGGCAACGTCTGGATCGCCGATTCTATCACTGTCGATGGCGCGCACGAGGCTGACGGAAGACCGTCCATAGACAATCCGAATATCCTGGGTCTCATCTCCCAAGGGGTCATCAAAGTCGTCGATCCAGGTCTTTCTGAATACCCCAGCGGTGTAGGCATCAATAATTACCCCGGCCCACCGGATGAGCAAGGTGGTCACGGCGGCGGCCATGGTGGCGGCCATGGTGGCGG
>CAYZAH010000085.1:7070-10153 GCA_964475805.1 uncultured Pirellulales bacterium
CACCGGATGAGCAAGGTGGTCACGGCGGCGGCCATGGTGGCGGCCATGGTGGCGGTAGCAGCGGTGGCGTCGACGGCTTTGAATATGTTCCTATAGGACGATCAGACGGGAGCAACGACTATAACAGAGAGTTGCCGGATCCGATGGTTATAGAAGCCGCTATGACGGTCGGAGGCGGCGGCTGGGGCGCAGAAAACGTCAGACGCAGCCCCTATGGAGGCAGAAAAGAAGCGGATGGAGACCAGGACCAGTTGATTGTCCGAGGGACCATCTGTGAAGCGATTCGAGGCGTGGTAGGATTGATCGACGGCGACGGCTATTATAAAACCTACTATTTCGACAAGAGACTGATGGAAGGAATTCTACCGGGCGATTTGTGGCTCGGGGGAAAATTCATTCCAACGCCCGCCGGCTGGCACGATTATCGGGTCGCCTACTGAGGCAGAAGTCTATCCTAATTAATCCACAGAAATTTCTATTTCTAAGTAAAACCCTCACCTTATTAAGCCGACTAGATACGTGCGATGAAGCGCCGATTGAGTGAGAATTGAGGTTAAGGGGCGCCTTTAGCAAGATAGGTCGCCGAATCGCAGCGGCTGATAGCCGGGGGGTATACTTGCATTACCGAAACTCTTTGACGAAAGACAAACGAACGTGGATCGGAAACGGACATTTCACTTGAGAAGAGGTACGGTTCTAGGCCTTGATGTCGGATCATCCGCCGTCAAGATGGTTGTGATCAGCAACGGCAAAACCGGTTATACGGTGACCAACGCCGGCATCGTCCGGATGAAAACGGATGGTCTAAGCAGCGCCGATCGCAGAGCCGTCACCGTGGATGCCATCCGCGAGTGTTTTGAACAATTGCAGACCAGGACGAAATACGCGGTATGCGGCGTGAGCGGCCAGGAGGTCGCCGTGCGGGATTTCGAATTCGCCCCACTGCAAGACGATGAAATCGCCGCCGCCGTCTCGCTCGAAGCCTCTCAGGTTTGTCCGTTCAACGTTACGGACATCGCCGTTGATTATCAGGTGATGCCCAACGATGACGCTCGGACCAAGGGGGTCCTGGTGGCAGCCACAAACACCGTGGTAGCCGACAAGACGCAAATTGTCAGTGACGCAGGCCTGCGATGCGTCCTGATGGACGTAGACGGCATGGCCCTTTTGAACTGTTACGAAGCTGCGACTCACCGACGCGAGGAAGACCCAACCGACCGGCCTGCTGCGATCTTGAACGTTGGCGCTTCGCACACGACGCTGGCTATCGATCTCAACGGCTGGCCGTTCATTCGCGACATGGGCCACGGTGGGGATGAGATCATCATGGAGATGGCCACCCTGAATGAAACGTCGCCCGAATCGATCGAGACCTCCTTGTTCGCTGACGACGACACCGGCGAGACAAATCTCGGCGCCAGTTTGGAAGAGACTTGTCAGCAGTTGATCAACGACGTGACTGGAACGCTGCGCTATTACGCGGCCCAGGCCACGTCGACGGAACTGGATAAGGTCCTTGTGTGCGGTGGATTTGCGCCGGCCAGGGGATTCATGGAGCAGTTAAACCGTCGGCTTGGAATCGAGGCGGTCCTGTGGAATCCGTTTGACAACAACGGCGTCAAGCCAAGCCCACGTTGTGAGGAAATCTGTGCAAAGTCGGGAACGGCGATGGCGGTCGCCGCCGGCTTGGCGATGAGAACCATCGCCTGACAAAGAACAAACCGGGAATCGAATAGCCCATGAGCAAGCACAACAAAATATTCACCATAGACCTGTTGAACGGACAAGGGTTACCACTTAAGACCCGGCCGGGGGGCATAGCAATCGTCGTCCTCACCGCCATAGTGCCCATTCTTCTTGCCATGGGAACCTTCGGTTTCTATCTGAACAACAGAATCATTTTGTCATTGAAGGATCGCGAAGTCGCTAAAAGCGAAGAGAAGATCTCCGCATTCTCCGATGCCCTTAATCAGCGGGAAAAGTTGATGACGGTGAAAACCGCCTATACCGGTTATCTGACGGAAGTCGGTTCCTCTCTTAGAAAGTACATTCAATGGTCGCCGATACTGGTAACGGTCGTGGCAAACATGCCCGAGTCGGTTGTGTTGACCTCACTGGAGGTAGAATGCAAGTCCGTCAGGAAAGACGTTCCCAAGAACGATGGGTCAGGCGAGACAAAACAAGTCGAGGCCCTGGTTCGAGTGCTGCGTCTGAGGGTAACCGGGGCACCTAGACGTGATTGCGACGAAGCGGTTAAGGAATATCAGGAACGTCTTCGGGCGTCGGCTCTTCTCGGGCCGAGGCTCGAAAATATCAGGGTCTCACGGGAACCTGAAAGAATGGGAGACCAAGACACGTTCTCTTATGAGATCGCGTGCATTTTCAAACCGGTATTGTGATATGACTTTCATGCGAACATATAAAACGTATCTGACGAGAGCCGCAATTGTATGGGTAGTGTCGCTGGTCTTGTGCCTTCTGGCCTACATGATTGTGATCCGACCGCAGAGCAACAGTATGCAGCGTCTCGATGACACTCTCGCCGAACAACGGCAGGTTTATGCCTCCGCGGTAAGGGCGACGCAAGAGCAGACCAGAATTCAATTGGCCAAACAAACGGAACGGTTACAGGAACAAGTGGAAAGTCTCGTGACTGATTTCAAAGCATCGTCGGATCTAACCTTTGACATAAGTCAAATCGCCAATAGAGAGAATCTGTCTTCGTTGAGCGTTGCGATGCGCGCCGGAAACGACGCGGACCAGAGAGGCATTGGCGCGAACACCCAAATAAAACAGGTCAGCGAGCATCATATTGATATCAAGTTTACTGCCGGATTTCATCAGTTCGCCACCTTTGTGAATGCCTTGGAGAGACACAAGCCGATCTTGTTCGTCGACAAGTTTAAGATCGCCCGTTCGTCGCGGGAGGATTCCACGTATCAAGTCACTTTGGACGTGACCGCTTTCATCAAACGGCAACCGGAAAAGCAGACAGCAAATGCTGCCTTAACGTCAACTCTCAGTGCGGAAATATGAAAACGATAGCCATAGCAAATCAGAAAGGCGGCTGCGGCAAAACAACG
>CAYZAH010000086.1:0-1330 GCA_964475805.1 uncultured Pirellulales bacterium
CCTCGATCTCTTCTTGAGCCTTCGACCTTGCCTCAACCTCGCTTTTCAGCTTGTCCTCTGCTTCCCGCAAGGTTTGTTCGTATAGCTTGGCTGTTTCCTCGGCCTCAGTTTCGATAGCCACTCGCGTAGTCGATTCGGTCTGAAGCTGCTCTTCAGTTCCGACCCTTAGCTCCGCCTCTTCTTGCGCTCTCTGCTCGGCCTCATGCCGGGCAGCGACCTCGGTTTCCATGCTTGATTGAAGCGCAGCGATCTCCTCGGCCTGCGTCTTGATCTGCTCCTGGGCCTTTGACCTCGCCTCGGATTCGACCTTTAGCTTCTCCTGCGTCTCCCGAAGAGCTTGTTCATACGAGCCGGCCTTTTCCCCTGCTTCGGCCTCGATAGCGGCCCGCTTCGCCTCTTCGGCCCGGAGCAATTCCTCAACCTCAGCTCTCGCGCGGGCTTGCTCTTCTGCCTTCTCCTGGGCTTCCAGCCGGTTCGCCGCCTCGGATTCACGCCTTGATTGTGCCCTGGCAATCTCCTTGGTTTGGGCCTGAATCTCTTGCTCTGCTTTCGATCTCGCCTCGATCTCAGCTTGCAGCTTCTCTTCGACGGCGGCCCGGGCGAGGGCTTCAGTTTCGGCTCGCGCTTGAGCCTCCTCCGCCTTCTGAGCCTGAGCTTTCAACTCTTGCTCGATGTACCTCAGAGCTGCCGCGTGCGACTCGGCCTTCTCCTCGGCGACTTTAGCAGCGTCCGACGCGTCGGCTTCGGCCCTGGTTCGCTTCTTGGTTTCCGCCTCCAGCGCCTTTTCAAGCTCGGCCCTCTCCCTGGATTCGACCTGCAACTTCCTTTCGGCCTTGGCGATGGCCTCAAGGTAGGTTCTTCTGTCCGCTTTGGCCCTTTCTCTCTCGCTCGCTCCCGCCTCGGCCTGCTCCTGGGCCTTTGATCGGGCTTCGATCTCGGCTTGTGCCTTCTGCTCGGCATCTTTCAGGGCCGCTGCATAGGACGCGATCTTCTCTTCAGCTTCCGCCCTGGCTGCGGAGATAGCCTGCGCGGCTTCAGCCTCGGCCTTTTTGCGATTCTCAATCTCGACTTGCAGTCTTTCCTCGGCCTCACCCTTCGCCTTGGATTCGTTCCTCAGCCTTTGTTCGGCTTTGGCGATGGCCTCAATGTAGGCTTTCTTTTCAGTCTTGGCTCGTGTCTTGGCTTCTGCCGCGGCTTTCGCTTTCGCTCGCTTCTCCGCTCTGGCCTTGGCCTTGGCCTTCGTCTTGTTGACACAGGGAACTAATGGGTGATGAGGCCAGTGCTTTTCTCCGCATATGCTGCACGTGGGAACGAATTTTCCATTGGTTTG
>CAYZAH010000086.1:1340-10141 GCA_964475805.1 uncultured Pirellulales bacterium
TGAGTCACCTCGGGGCCCGCTTGCCCTCTTGGCCGAGATTTCCTATCTTCAACACCCATCAGCAGACAACGCTCACGTCCGAGCTCAATGACCGAATGGTGGACAAATGAGGTCAAAACCCCACTCCAGGCGCTCAAATTACCATGTCACGCTCGATCTTTCAAGCGCATAATGCGTCAAAAAAAAAGTGTCTATGACAACGCGAATCAGTTAGAATCTCTCGGTCCGGTGATAGCGTACACGGAATGCACAAACCGGATGGTAGGAGGAGACATAGATGGAAACAAAGTATCCCGAACCGGAAGAGGCCTACAATCTGGAAAAGTATATCAAGATCCTCGAGACTCCATTCAGCGAGGTCTGTCAGATATTCGGCGAGGGTGATTCGGAACCCGAAGATTTCTTCGAAGTTGAAGGTTGCGTGTTCCTGTTTGACGCCGAGAAGGAACACGTATTCAGCGGCGCGATCGTGATGGGCGAGACATATGGCTTCTTCGGTATCAAGGTCGGAACCAACTGGATGGAAGCGGCGGACAAACTTGAATCACAGGGTTTTCAGCAGGCCGAGGACCTCGAACGTTTCACAAAACTCGGCTCGGATTTCAACGTCAGCGTCTACTTGTATCCCGACGATTGTCCCGATTCAACGCTATCGAGAGTCAAAGACTATTCGATTTCCACACGGTACGGTCGTAGCCTTTGACCGTGATTGGTATTACGCTCTGCTGTCCTGTACGGCAGGGCGGACTGGCAAAATCGACGGAATCACCTGCCCGTGAATTCGGTTACGTAGATTGTCGCTCGTCCGCACCAGGAGCGGCCCGTCGTGAGTCTTCCAACCACCGTCACTTCGACCGGTCCGGGATTGGAAATACCGCTCAATAGCTCGTTCTTGTCGAACACACAGATCACCTTGGCTTTGGTGGCGGAGCCATAGACAATTTGCCGTTTGGCACCAATCCTGCCGGGATAGAATGTGGGAATCACCTCTTTGATGTCATCTCTGCCGATCCCCGCAGGCAGTATAGCCGTCGCTTGAACCTCGTAGGACTGACCCGTACGTCTGATGATCTCCGGCAAGACGCTGAATTCACTTGCTTGCAGCGCCGCCTCGCCCACGACGGCGTCAACACTGGTGGTCGTCGGCAGCGTTTCATCACTGTCGATGGTCACGAGGTTCGTGATGATCGTCGAGGGAGAGGTCCCCTGATTGACCCGTGCCACTATCCCAAGGCAGGTGGACGAACCCGGCGGCAAGGAAGGATATGACCATGTATATGTATGGGTCTTGGCGTCGTACGATCCGAAATTCCCGTCGCCGTCCGCCGATTCGAATTGAACCTCCTTCGGGAGCGTGTCAACGATATAAACGTTGTGAACGGGAACATCGTTGTCGTTACTGAAGCAAATGCTGTAGGCGTACGCGCTGTCTACATCGACCCATTCGTTCTCGCCGATAACGCTGCCTAAGACGTTGGCATCCAGGCTCAGACCCTGATAATACGTAAGGACGTCAACGCTCTTGGTGACTGGGGGCGTTTGGTCGCTGTCGATCGTGATGGAGTTGGAGAGGATTGTTGCGGGCGGAGCGTTTTTGTTCACCTCCACCACCAAGTCCAGTGAGAAAGGCAGTTTTGTCGGCGCCAGTGAAGCGCACGACCAGATGTACGAGCGTGTCTTGGCGTCATACCGGCCGGTAACTCCATCACCATCCGCCCGGGCCCTGATAAAAGTCACGTGCTCGGGGAGCCTGCTAACGATCGACACGTTGGTCACGGGCAGACCATTGTCCCGGTTTTGGAACTCAATCGTGTAGGCGATCTCCTCTTTCGGCCCTACCCACTTGGTTTGGTCGTCCGGAGCTCCGGCAATATGCGCGACCAGATTGAGCGGCTTAAAATAGGTGAGCGCATCCACGCTGGCCATCGACGACGGTGTTTCGTTGCTGCGGATCACCGCCGAATTAGTAAACAACGTTCCCGTGGGCGTCTTCGGATCAACGCGGGCAACCAGTCCCAGAGATACCGCTTCTCCCGGCCTCAAGAACGGACACGACCAGGTATACGTATGGTCGTGGGCATTGTACGATCCGGATAGTTTACCGTCGTCCGCCGATACAAAGGTCACCTCGTCCGGAAGATAATCGACAACCGTAATGTCCGTCACGGCGAAGCCGTTCCCATTATTGTCGAAGGCAATCTCGTAGAAGATCGGTTCGTTGGCGTCGACTCCCTGGATGGGATCGTCGGTGGCGCCGGAGATCGTCTTGGTCAGATTAAGGGCGTTGTTGGTGACTTCCACGCTGACGCTCTTCGTCGCCGGTGCCATGTCACTACTGCTGATCTCCGCGGCGTTGACAATCTTCTCGCCGGCTTGAACGTCGTCGTTGACCTGCGCGGTCAATCTGAGCGTGACTGACGATCCGGGTTCCAACGATGAATAAAACCATTCATAGCTGTGCGTCTCGGGATCGTACCGCCCGGTCGCCCGCTGATCGTCAGCCGACACGAAAGTCAATCCTTCCGGGAGCAGGTCAACAATCAACACATCCGTGGCCGGATCATCGTCGTTATTTTCGAATGCAATGGCGTAAGTCAGGACGTCACCGCCGGTGACGGTCTGGACGCCACCGTCGTCGAGACTGTCGACGGCGCCTTCAGTGATGGTCTTGCTGAGATTGAACGGATTATAACCGATGTCTCTGTTCGGAATGGCCAGGCCGGTCGGATTCCCGATGGCCCGGACGATACCGATTTGTCTGAGGGACGTGTCGAAGGCCAGGAGATTGTCCCCACCGGGCAAGTTGTTTCTCCCGGTAGTGACATAGACGAAACCCGTGTCCGGATCGACGGCAAGTCCCATGACGCCGGCATCCAGATCGGCCTGCACCTCCCGCTTCGTACTGGTTGTGCGGTGGTACTGCGTCAGGTACAGATTGTCGATAAATCCGCCGCCGGTATAGACAAAATCGTTCTTCGTGTCTACGGCGATACTGACGGCCGGGCGATTCAACGAGATGCTTTCCTTCAACGTCCAGTCGGACGTATCGTAGACGGTGACGGTGTCACTGGCGTTGGCTGCGTAAAGCCGTTCATTCTTTTCGTCCAGAGCTATCCCGTAAAGGGAAGCCTTCTTGAGAGTAAAGGGCGAACCCGGTAGGGCGGTGAGCGTCCCGGCCTGCGCATCCCAGTTCAGAACGTGGAGCAACCTCCTACCGACCTCGGCGCAGTACAGCCGTTTCTTGTAATGGTCGTAGACAATCCCCGCCAGACTGACGTAATCCGAACCCACTGTCACTGTGCCCATATTCGTCATCGTTCGGGCATCGACCATATGAATCTCGTTGGACGTGTCATACGTGATGAACAAACGCTCGGCGTCCGAGTCAATGGTCATCCCGATGGCACCGAGCATCTCGCGGGGTATATTACATTGCGTTTGGAAAGTTAAGGTGCCGTTGATCCCTATGTCATACGCCTGCACCGGATTCGTCGGTTCACCGAGAATGCCTTTGTTGGCGATGACGTACAGGGACTTGGCGGTTCCGGTCCTCGTGGTCGCCACTATTGGAATGAACGAGGCCAGGAACGTCAAGAAGAGGGTCACTCTCGAGACGTTTTTCGTCATTACGTATGTCATAATTGGGCTCTCGTCAAGAATGTGTATGTCGTTTCTTTCCTTTGTATAGCGTTCTGTGTTTCTGCGTCCCGCACAAACTCCAGGCGCAGGACAAGCGGAATCACTGGAGGGCGAAAATCCGCGAGAGAAAATGCTCCTTTTTATCACACCTCCATATGCCACGTCTCCAAGGATATAATACGAATAAGCACCTGTCAAGAAATAAGTGCCTCAGCCAACTCGAAATATAACACTTTCCACGCCAACTCACTGCCCGACCCGGCATACCGTCACCGATTTTCTCGACGGGCCGATTCCAGACCGGGTGGGCTCGGATTGCCGCCTTAGTCGAAGCACGCAGGTCCGGTTGTATCGAAAATTCGGATTGTGCGGCTCGAAACTATCCTCCTAAAGTGAGGTCCCAAATGTGTCGATCTAAAGAGATGGTTTGAGACATCTCTCTGGGGTAACAGCTAATGAAAAGAGACAATAGCGGAAGAAGAGAATCACGACTGAGGTACCAGTGGACCGTCCTCTTTGCGGAGGACTCCAAGCATCCCGTCTCTGAAGGCCTGATGGTGGACGTCGCCAGCGGCGGCCTGGCATTCAGGTGCGACGCAGGCGAAAACTGTCCCCGCGTGGGCCAGAAGCTGGTAACTCATTTCAGCATCCCGAGTTCCGAGGTGTACGATTCCTCGTCAATGGTGAGCTTTACCCGTACCGGCTGCGTCCTCCGTGTCGAGGCGATAAACCCATTCCTGCGTCACGTCGCGGTCCAATTTGACGAGCCGCTCCCCCTGAAACCCGGCGAGAAGGCTGTATCCGACACCACGTCTCCCGCTGCCAGTCCGTCCGAATGATCCCTCCTGCCGGGATCCAGGCATGTGACGAGCCTGGAATCAACGCGCGCTTGTCGCTATAATCTTACAGCTTTGACATCCTTGGTCGAATGGACGTATTGCGCATAGGAATAACCGATGAGCGAAACGAGTGTGCTTTTGAAAGCTTACTATGAAACCCTCTATGACCGGCTGGAGACCCGCAGAGAGCAGCTTGCCAGTAGAATTGACGAACTGCTTGCCGAAGAGATAGACCTTCGCGGGTATGAGGACTTCGACCGGGAGAAGTACGCCGCCTACCGCGACGCTTGCCTGGCATTTCTCGACGAGCGTACGGAGCTCTACAATCCATTCGGGATTCAGTACGCATTTGATCGCAGCCGGGCCAGGGACGCCTTTGAGTTGGAATTGCAGCTCAATTGGTACGACAGCCGGGCCGAATTCGCGGAACTGGTGGAAGAGGCACGCGCCCGAACCGAGAGCGACATCACACCCGAAAGGCTCCGGCTGCTTGCCGAGCAGCTCATCGCGGCGGTCGGGGCGTTTCCGGACCGCAGCATCATAACCGCTTATGAAGCCCGGCCCGCCCTGAACAAGCTGCCGGATTATGTGGTCGCACGGGTCATAGAAGAGATCGCCGTCTGAAAGCCCGCACTCCAACTCTCCTGCTTTTCCGAATTTCCCCTTGTCCCACGGCCCAATTTCGGCTATCCTTTGTTGCTTGAGTGAATGGCACCCGGTTTAGGCCAGGGCCGGGTACTCCCGTTGCAACATTGGCATAATTGAACAGCCTTCCGAACGTCGTACTGAACGCAAGGGAGCCAACGAAGGAGAATCGCTTATGAAATCTCTGACACGTCGAAGTTTTATGAAAAGCTCGATCACCGCCGGCGCCGCTCTGGCAATGGCTAAGCCGTTTTCACGTGCCCGCGGGGCGAACGACGCCGTGCGCGTAGCCGTGGTGGGCATCAACGGCCGCGGAGGCTCGCACATCCAGGCTTACGATGACATGTCCGGCGCTCGAGTGGCCGCGCTCTGCGACGTGGACTCAAAAGTCCTCGCTCGGCGCGCCAAGCCGTTCAAGGACAAAAATCAGCCCGTCGATACCTACGTGGACGTTCGCAAGCTGCTGGAAGACAAGAGCATCGATGCCATCTCTATCGCAACGACCAACAGCTCGCACTCGATGATTACCGTGTGGGGCTGCCAGGCGGGCAAGGACGTCTACGTCGAGAAGCCGTGCAGCCACAATATCTTCGAGAGCCGCAAGTGCGTCGAGGCCGCCCATAAATACAAGCGGATCGTGCAGCACGGCACGCAAAGCCGTTCCAGCAGAAGCTGGGCGAAACAGGTCGCGGCCGTCAAGAGCGGCAAGTACGGCAAGCTGCTGGTCTCCAAAGCCTGGGCCTCCAAGAATGGAAGCGGGCGGTGGAGCATCGGCTTCAAGCCGTATCTGGACCCGCCCGAGAATCTGGACTTCGAGCTTTGGCTCGGCCCGGCTATGGAACAGCCATACCATGAAAACATCGTTCCCTATAACTGGCACTGGTTCTGGGATTTCGGTAACGGCGAGATCGGCAACCAGGGCGTCCATCAGATGGACATCGCCCGCTGGGCCATCGCCGACAGCGCACTGCCCAAGAGCGTTATCAGCATGGGCGGCCGCTGGGTCAACTCAACGCCAGGCTATGCCAAATACACCGATCAGGCCCAGACGCCCAACTGCCAGTTGACCGTTATGGACTTTGGCGGCCCGCTGCTCGTTTTCGAGGTCATCGGCCTGGTGGACAGGGCCGGCCTGGACGGCAAGAAGTATCCGAAGAAAGTCACGAACGAGTTCTACCTCGAAGCAGGTGTCATCAAAGGCGGGAAGTTCTACCCCAAGGGCAGCGACCAGGCCCAGCCGCTCGTGGACGTCGACGTCCAGATGGGCCCCGGCGACCACTTTGAGAACTTCATCCATGCCGTCCGCAGCCGCAAGGAAAGCGACCTTAACGCGCCGATCACGGAAGGGCATCCGTCCGCGGCTTGTTGCCACTTGGGCAATATCTCCTACCGCCTCGGCCGGCAGGTCTCCGGCAACGTCCGGCCCGACGTGCTCGACAGGCACGAGGAAGTCGCCAAGTCGTGGGAGACGATCCAGGAAACCGTCAAAGGCACGGTAGGCCTCGACATACCGAGGAACACGTACCAGCTTGGCCCGATGCTGAAATTCGACCCGAAGACCGAGCGATTCGTGGACAACGCGCAGGCAAATCTGCTCGTGACGCGTCCCTATCGCGCGCCGTTCGTCGTGCCCGAGCAGGTCTGATCACTCAGGCAACAGGAACGCCGGTATCACATCGCCATGATGCGACGCATCCTCAAGCCTGGACTACCGCACAGTGGTGTTCAGGCTTGGGGGTGCTCTTCGTTTCGCAAGCGTCCTGCCCGCACTCAGCGGCGGCCTCATCCGTATTGGCTTTGTTTTGCGCATCTGCCACATCCTCCCGCAAGAGGCCGGCCGCCCCCGTGTCGCGGGCGTCTCGCCCGCGCGTCCCGTAGGCATCTTGCCCACGGCGGGCAGCATCCCCGCCCCGATTGGCTTTGTTTTGCGCGCTTGCTGTGTTGTCCTCTAAGAGGGTGGCATCCTCGTCCCAAGGGGATGGCGAGTTCACCTCCGCGCGATCGCTTCTGTCTTTCTTGCGCACGCGCTGAAGTTTCTGAAGTTCGCTCATCGCCTTATACAGACTGCTCTCGATCCGCTTTTCGTACATCGACAGCCGCTCCAGCGCCCTTGCGCCCCGAAAGTCCCTCATCGCAACATAACCCAGCACCTGGTCGTCGTAACACTTATCCGAGTACTTCGATTTGTCGCAGGGCTTTCCGGTAATCAGCGTCTCACTCAGTTCCGGCCACGGACCGTTGATCTCGTCCCTGATCTTTACGTCGATAAGCTCATTCTGCATCCGCTCGGCGCGTTTGAGCCGCCACGTAAGACTGACGATCCGCTCGGCCAGAATCGATTCCATCACGCCGACGGGGTCCAACTCCTCGACCATTTCGTCACGCAAAGCGTCGAAGTCCGCCTGATTTTCGCTGATAACGACGTTATCCTGCGCAAAAAGGCCGTGCTTAGTTGCATTTTTCGCCGATACCGCTTTCCCGCCAGCCGTCCGCGGCCCGGTCGATTTCTGTGCATTTCGCCGATTGGCCAGAATTTGAGCTTGGGTAGCCATGAAGAAATCCTCCAGAATGAATTGACTATTGAATATTGATGAGAAACGCTCCCGCTTTTCGATAATGCCCAGAGTCTGCTCCGTTCAGCTTCCTTCAGGGCACGCTCATAGCCTGTCAACTGGGGCAAGTTGGGTTCGGTCGGGCCAAGTCAGTGGTCTACGATTGAAGACAGATGTGCAACTATACTTGAGACATAAATTGACTATCGTTCCCGCTTCGGCAGGACTGACGAGTATCGAGCGTCACTATTCACCAAATACTATTCACTATCGACTGTCCTTATGTTAGGTGTGTATTATACTAAATTTTCCAGGTGATGTCAAGTGAAATCTCTGTCTGAACCGCAGATCACACGGATTTCGAAGATTCATGGGAAAGAGAACACGCGGAGGAACGATCAACTGAAAGCGACAGTCAATTTTGGATGTCCGTCTGTCATCTCGACCAAAGGGCCGGTCGTTTCGGCCCGCAGCGGAGAGATCTGGTCACGAACATCCAACGGTTCTCATCGCCGGCCAGATCTCTCCGCTCACTGCGCTCGGTCGAGATGACACGTCGTGTCCCAAAGCGATTCATAATCAGCCGACCCTCCTGCTTTCGGCGGCACATTGGCCCTGCAAAAAGAATCAAAGAAAACCCGGAATATCCTAATTTTTTTCTTGCACGAGAGGTACTTATGCCCTATAATGACGTTGAAGTTTTTGGTTCTTGGGTGTTGAGGGAAAAAATCGGAGGAGTATTATGAAAAGGCGCATAATTCCCATTCTTGTTGTGTTAGCACTTCTGACGGTCCCTGGAACCATGTTCGCGGCCCCTACGACCGATGGATTAGTGGCCTACTATCCATTCGACGGTAACGCGGACGATCAAAGCGGCCACGGATACGACGGTACCGTCTATGGTGCAACGCTGACGAGCGACCGTTTCGGGACGCCCGGCAGCGCGTACCTTTTTGACGGCATCGATGACTACATTAGTGTGGACTACACCAGCGCGTTTCAGTTGCCTGCGATCACACTGTCCGTGTGGGTTTGCCCAACCATCAACTTGTCCGCCGCCACATCCGTCAAGTCGATCGTGACCCGCGGAGAGGATTTCAGCACGGACCACGCCTCATTTTCTTTG
>CAYZAH010000087.1:0-1980 GCA_964475805.1 uncultured Pirellulales bacterium
AGGAATACTTCTGCACGGGCGAGCGTCGATTCTTCGCGCCGGAGGGCATTTGAAAGTCACGTTCCACGACTTCCATGGCGTCAAGGAATCGCCTCGAGGGGTCGGGGCAGCCGAACAGTACAGCCGTCGCGCCCTCCAACGCGACTCCTCGTGTGGCAATAGCCCGCATCTCTACGTACTGAGGGTGTTGACTCATCCCTGCATTTGTCTTGATGTTGCCCGCACAGAGGCAAACACCGAACTGATCGTCGTACGCGACGTCGATCCAAGGTCCAAGAAACGGCAGCCGCCTGACGCGAAGCTGCATCAGATCAATGCGGTCGACCGGATCACCCGTCAGCGACATCAGCTTGAAAGCGAGATAGTCGGGGTTGGCGGTGACGTGGTAGGTGGCCGTGACGTTCGCGCCGGCGAATTCGATAGCGAGCATATCACCGCTCAGCCACACAGCGGTGGCGGGAAAGCACTGCCCCCCACGATAGGCGGGAACCTCGTTCTCCGCATAGTTTTCTTGCGAGCCGACCGCCATCTGACCGCCGCGATACACGGAAGCTATGGGGATGGGCGAAGCAGTCCACGCATACTCAGCGCCTGAAAGTTTCGCCGCCAGGCTTATCAGCCGCCCGTCCGAGCCGATTTCCAGTCGCAGGTTCTTTGTCCAGAAAGCCGCTTTGTCGGCCGATCCATCGTGAGGCACTGCGGCTTCGGCTCGAGCGGCGCATAAGATTAGCAGCAAAAGCAGGGGCATTGGACGTGACAGCCATCTCATCTTTCAGCCCTTTCAGTTCCGGCCGAGCAAGATTGGCTTGAGCGCCTCACAGAACGCATCGGTCTGACGCATGAAACCGAGATCTGTAGGGTGAGAGCCGTCTACCGTCGCCAGGTTGTCGAGGTCGTCCCTTAGAAGCCGCTCGCCGGGCAGGTAGTAGAGGTTCTCGACGCCTTCCGCTTTGAGGCCGGCGTACGCGCGGCGCAGCTCCCGGCGGTTATCCGTGTTACTCTGTCTGCGCGACGCGATCAGGAAGGCGTTGGAATAGGTCCTGTCTTCGACCAGAAGGATCGGCGTGTCGGGGTGCGCCTGTCTGAGCCTCTTGACAAACGGAGCCACACGCTCGGCGACCATCTTTCCGTTCATATTCGGCAGGCAGTCGAGGACGTAAACGGACGGGTCGAGCTCAGCGAAAAGGTCTGCCATCTCAGGCTCCATGCAGCCGTTTCCGGAGAAGCCCAGGTTGATGACCGGATAGCCGAACCGCCGGCCTACCAGGGCCGTGTGGACCATGCCGGTGCGCGAGGCGCACCCGCCCTGAGTGATGGAGGTGCCGTAGAAGACGATAGGTTTGCGGTCTTGCGGATAGGGAGGCGCTTTGCGAAACACTGAGCCTTCGGGGACGCCTATCTCAACCCATGAGACGCCGTTGTACAGAGGAAGGTAAAGAAAATACTCTCGCGTGCCCGCCGGGATACCCTTCACGAGTGTCACCGAGTTAACGGGGAACTTCGTGGGTCTTCCGACGGCAAGCCATTTCCATTGTCCATCCACTTTCACGTAAAGATCCAGGCCGCTGACGCCGGTGGCCGGCATGTGCGGCATTGCAAGGCCTTTCGAGCGCAGCGCCCATCGGGCCTGGATTTCATTGGCGTCCGTTACGAATCGCACGCACATCCCGGCCGAATCGTGACTCAAGCTCCAGACGGGCTGACGCACGAGGCCCTCGGCCCTGGCGGGCAGGCGGTCGTAGACGTCGTTCGTGTCCGCCCAGCCCTTGCCCTCCACGCCGAGATCGCGGATATCATGCCACGAAACCTTGGGGGCTGAATCGGTGCTCTGGCCGGCCGCTGTCGCCGGCAGAGTGGGAATCAGAAATAGAGAAATGAATCCTGCGCATACGATCATACGAGTCATAGCAGCAAACCTCCTTACGATTTTGACACCTTACTTATCAGAATGCCTATGGCATAGAGGACGATACCGACGAG
>CAYZAH010000087.1:2080-10129 GCA_964475805.1 uncultured Pirellulales bacterium
CGGCGACCTCCTCTTCGTGGGTTGTCCCCCAGCAAAGTCCTTTCAGCTTCTCGGCCGAATAGGGTTTGGTGAATTGACTGCCCACGACAATGATTGCCCCCGTGACCAGGCCGCCGATCCATCCGCCCCACACGAAAGACCACCAGTACGGAATCCAACGCGGCCCGACGAACCGGTCCATAACGAAAGACGACACCGATCCCACCAATAGGCCGATAAAGGCCGGCAGGGCGGTCGCCCGCCTGTAGAAGATGCCGAGGGCCAACGTCGCAAACAGCGGAAATTGTATGTACGAAAGCACGGATTGCCACGCCTGGTATGCGGCGCCGAAAATCGGGTAGACCTTCGTGGCAAAGAGCGTTCCGCCGGCCAGCAGCAAAATGATGGCCGTTCTGCCCGCCCAGACGTAGTGCATATCCGACTTATTCTTAACCAGGAACCTTTGATAGATGTCCCTTGTTAGCACGGTGGACATGGAGGTCAGCAGGGAATCACAGGAGGACATTCCCGCCGCGTACAACGCCGTGATGGCGGCCCCAACGGTGCCGACGGGAAGCAGCGTGGTGACGACCTTGGGCATGGCGCCGTCCGCGTTGTCCTTGACCAGTTCGGGAAACAAGACCGCCGCACAGAGGCCCACCAGGCCCCAGATGAAGGTCATCGGATATTTCATGATGCTCCCGATGACCAAGGCGGCTCGTGATTCCGCCTCGCTCCGGCAGGCGAACGTTCTTTGCAGCGTATTCTGATCCGTGCACCAGTACGCCAGGCTAAGCGAGAGCGTGCCGATGAACATAGCACCCCACCACGTATCCGGCGTACCCTCCCCTCGGCTCAGTACCACGTGAAACATGTGACGTGGCAGCGCTGCCTGCAAGCCGGCCCATCCGCCCACCTTTCGCAGAGAAAAGAAAACCAGCCCCACCGCACAAACGGTCATAATGATGAACTGAAGGACGTCCGTAATCATTACGCCCGTCAGCCCGCCCAGGAAGCAATAGGCGCCCGTCACCCCAGCCGCTACGAGAAGAGAAAGCCACCACGGCCACCCGACAATCAGTGACAATGGCAGCGCCATTGTATAGATGACGACGCCTAAGGTGAGTGTTCTGACCACGATGAACAGCACCCCCCACAGGACTCTCATCGGAGCGTTGTACCTTCGCTCGATGAATTCAGGGATGGTGTAAACGCCGCTTCTCCAGTAGTGCCTCATGAAGAACCACGCCGCGACGATGCACGGAATGGCGACACCCGGCACCCAGTCGTAATTCAGCCAAGCTAACCCCGTGGCTGCGACGACGCCGGTCACGCCGATGTAGGTCTCCGGCCCGATGTCCGTCGCTTGCAGGGAGCAGGCGGCAATCCACCAGGGCATCTTCTTACCGGCAAGAAAGAAATCCTCTTGCGATTTCACGTAGCGGGTCAGGTACGCGCCCAGCCCCAAAACGATGACGAAGTAGCCTACGATTATTGTGATATCCGGCCATGCAAGCATCCGTACACCTCGGATTCTCCCCGCTTACGCAATGGCTAAGCCATCCTGCGGAGGACAGGTTCGTCCCCGCCGACCCGGGGACCCATTGCGGATCGTGAAGTCACTGTCTTTCTGCACACGTGTATTGCGATCTTCTACAGTATCTTACAGAATTGACACAGGCAATCAAGACCCAACACTCCCGCTCTTGCGGGCGCGACCCCGACATACATCGAGAGTGGCGAATTCCGATTCGTCCCCGGTCCTTGTCATTTCGACCGAGCGCAGCGAGTGGAGAAATCCGGTCTGGAACGGAAAAACCTGTACAATTGCGAGCCAGATTCCTCGACTACGCTCGGAATGACAAAGTCCCAAGAGACACTTGTTCCTTCGCCGGAGGGACGCGAATTTCAGTCCAGGGCGAAAATCATAATGCGAGAATCCGGCGCGTCGTCGGGAAGAAGATACAGCTTTCCGTCGAAGGCCATGCCCTCGCGGCTCAAGGCGTGCTTGCCTCCACTTGGCGGCAAAGGGACACGTTTCACCAATGTCCAGTGTTCGGGATCGATAACGTCTATGACGGAGTCATCGCCTTTGTGACCGCTACATAGAAGCTTGCCTGCAAAGTACTTGATGTCTTGATAGGCCATCGAAGTCGGGGACTTGATCTTGTTCAATTGGCGGCCGTCAAAATCCCATGTATAGAAATGCACCGCGTCCCAATTAACCCCGTAGAGGTGGTCTTTCCCGTCGGATGCAACCGCTCCGATGTGGTCGTCCACGGGAAACGATCTGCGTATTTCCAGGCTGTTGGGGTCGAGGCCGCAGATCACGCTCCGGCTTTCTCTTCTATATTCCGCGTTCGGAAGCCAGAGGTAATGGTCGTCGAACTGTAGGCCGCCCGGGTGAATCAACGCGCCATTGGTCAGTTCGATCTTCGAGTGCAAGTCGCCATTTCGTCTGTGAATCTTGAATAGCCAGCCTTGTTTTTGCTCCGCGTCCACGGAGGTTACGAAGTAGAATCGCTCCGTCAGGCCCAATCCTTGCACGTGGTGGGTATCGAACCGCAGCGGGACTTCGCGCACAAGCTTCACGTGGCTGGAGTGGAGCAGACCCTCCAGCGCCGCTTCGGGACGGCTACCGCCGCTCGCTCTGCAAGCCGGGATTAGCGGAAGAGCCGCCAGTAAGAGGAAGAAGATAGCTTGCTTGAGGATTCCGGCGGCACGTTGCATCATTTTCCCTCGGACGACGTTGACCACTCACGTATCCAGGTTCGGCTACGCTGCCGAGCCGGATTCCCGGTAGAATACCGACTCTCGCTCGGAGGTTCAACGCAGAAATATCCGCATTCCCGGCCGTGAAATGGGGCAGTCCGGCGGTTTTATTCAAAATATTTTTTGGCAAGTGTAATAAAAAACCTCAGAAAACGTCCATATAGGTGAAGGCATGATAATGTCAAGGGCTTGTAAAGGGGGCAGAAATGGTCAGGAAGAGAATCATAGCGGCGATCATCTTGATAGTAACGGAAGACTTGAATGCCTTGCGGATCCTCCTCAAGAGCCTGATCCACCTGACCTCCAAATCCGTCCTTTAGTATAAGAGGGGCTGAGGGAAGGCTCCGCCTCACCTTCCATAGAGTGGGTTTGCATTCCTCCGGAGATATCTCCGGGCGTCTTTGTGCTCGGGCTGTCCTCCGTGCGCATACTCTCAGGGTATATGGGTCGCGGGGACGATTTTCTTGCCTGAGCCGGGTTTCAAGGGTTGGAACAGGCCGGATTTGCTGATTTTCCACAAAAAAACGACGAATTACCGGAACAATGACCGAATTTTTGAGATTTGGATGTTGACAAACTTGGTAAAATGGATATTTTGAGCAAATAAGATATAGTGTCTGAATCTTTGCCTGTTTGACCAGAGGAGGAATGGGAGCGGCTGTCCGGTTCTACGCCGGACGCCACGGGGCAATGAAAAAGAAGGAGGCAGGGCCGTCGGTTTTCCTAACGGCTCTGACTCTGCCCTCGCTCTTGGCATGCTTTCACTCCAAAACCCAACCCGGCGGTTATTTCGACTCCGATGACTCGAGCTTGTCCAGCACCTTGATCCGGGCGTTGCGAATCTGGACGTGGGTATCGCCCCGGCTGAGCTCCTGAAAGCCGATATGGCCCTTTCGCGGCCGGTCCTTGACCGGCGGAGCGGGCTGGCCGTTGTGGCGCAGCACGGCCTGGTTCTGTTCGTTCAAGTCCAGATCGTGAATGACCACGCCGTTGAGGGTCACGTGCAGATGCGGTCCCTTGAGCAAGATCACGTAGCTGTTCCATTGCGTGGGCTTGTAGACTTGCTTGAGCGGCGCGATGGCCCTGTAGATGCCGCCGGTCAGCTCCGAGTCCTTGGCGCTGGTGTTGTAGCGGTAGTCGGCCATCTGCAGCTCCATGCCGTCGAAGGCCGGGTCGCCGAACAATGGCGCCCGCAACGCGCAGCCGCTGTTGCCAAGCGGGCCTAACTTGAAATCGAACTTCAGGATGAAGTCACTATACTGGCGTTTGCTCATTAGCCACGTACCCCTGGTGCTCCCGTGGAGGATTCCGTCCTTCACCGTCCATTTGAGCGACGGCTCGGCGGGCTTGTTCACGTCGCTCCAGGTCCGCACCAACCAGCCTTCCGGCGATCCATCCTTCGTAAAGAGCCGAACGAATCCTTCTTCCTTCGCTGCCTCGGCCCCGAAGGCCATCGGGACGCCGACCATCGCCACCAACGCAACGATTGCCATCGCTGATAAACACCTACCCCTTGCCATGATCTAATCTCCTTCAAAAAGTCAGACAATCTCTTTCCGTGTTTGACCAGTGATCCTACAGAATTGCCTTCGGGCAATCAAGAATTCTCTTTTCGTTCAGACGACGCGTATCTTCTCCCAAAGACCTCAAGGGGAAGGCAAGGATGCCCGTTGATTGTGAATCGCTTGGCGACGGGGCGCGTCATCCTGACCGATGCGCAGTCGAGCGCAGGGATCTGGCTAGAGAGGGAGAGGGTTCTACGCTCGCGGCCAGATCTCTCCGCTGCGGGCCGAAACGACCGGCCCTTCGGTCGAGATGACAGGCGAGTGCCCAATATTTCACTTGACATCGGCTGCATAATTTAGTATAATACATATCTAACATAGTGAGAGTCGATAGTGAGTGGTATTTAGTGAATAGCCTTACTCGATACTCATCCGTCCCGCGGAAGAGCTTTGCTGTAAAACGCTGCGATTGGGCGTTTGAGATTGCCACGGCCTATTTCATAGACCTCGCAATGACTTGTAAACGCCGCATTTGTCGTTGCGAGGAGCAACGCGACGAAGCAATCTCTCCTTTAGCAACAAGCTCGGAAGCGGGAGCAATGGTCCGTAGTCGCACATCTGTCTTCAATCGAAAATCGGCAATTTCACCCGCCAGACGTATGGCGGGCAAGAATCATAAATCTTTTTGGAGGATTTCCTAATGGCTACCGACGCGCAAATCAAAGCCAATCGTCTTAATGCTCGCAAATCAACCGGGCCGAAAACCGCTGAGGGAAAAGCGGTGATGGCGCAAAACGCCGTCAAACACGGTCTTTTTGCACAGCAGAATGTCATAAATTGTGAAAAAGTTTCAGATTTTGACGAATTTCGTACAAAAAGCGGATTGAGAACAGTCTGTACAAGGCGATGAACGAGCTTCAGAAACTCCAGCACGTTCGAAAGGGGGAAAAAGGAGATGTCGCGGAAGCGAACTTGCCATCTCCATCCCTTGGAGATGAGGATGCCACCCAGCGCGAGCGTCCCGCCCGCGGCACGGAGGCCAACCCGGCAGCGGGCGAAGGAGCACAATGCGCAAAACAAAGCCAATTCGGCGCATCGAAAACAAACACAAGTTGCTTAATAGAAAGGGATTGCGCCAACGAGTCCGACTCCGGTGAGCCGGAAAACGAACCCAAACAGACCCAATTTCATAATGCCGCACCGCCTGAGGACGTCGAAAAGGAAGAGGCGATGACGTCAGGGGCTTTGCACGCGCGACCTTAGGATTGTGTCATTCTCCTTTCAGCAATTCGACCACTTCCTGAGCGTTGTCTGCGTTCATCAGGGCCTTGCAAAAGGACGTTGAATGCGCGAGCTTTGCGATTTCCGCGAGCGCTTCGACGTGCGGGCCGGACTGGCCGGGCGGGGCCAGCAAGAGGAAGAAGAGCTTGGACGGCTCCTTGTCCATCGAATCGAAATCAATGCCCTCGGGGGCGATGCCTATGGCGAGCTTGAGGCTGGAGACCGCCTTGGTCTTGGCGTGGGGTACGGCGATGCCTTTCTCCAGGCCGGTGCTCATTCTATCTTCGCGTTCCTGCACGGCTTTCAGGACCGTATCGAAATCGTCGATCTCGCCGGCGTCTTTGAGTATCTGGACCAGCTCCCGCAACACGTCCGGCTTGTCTTTCGAGGCCAGCGGGGTCTTAATCACCTTCTCTACAATCATGTCAATTAGCGCCATTGCTCACATCTCCCGGACATTGCAAATTGTCTGTCCTCTATCATGCGTATTACCCAAGTGCTTCAAACATTTCCCAGACCCGGTCCTCATCTTTCACGATGAGGACGGAACAGGTAACGGTGCGCATGGCCCGTTCGGTTTCGTCGTAGAACTCGTCCCTTCGACTCCTGATCCGGGACAGCTCGCCGACCACCAGAAGGTCAACCTCTTCTTCGGCGATGGCATCGACGATTTCCTTATGCACCGTTCCCTTACTGCATTTCTTCACGAGCGGCACGCCTTTCTTCACGGCCAGCTCGTTCACGTAATTGAGATACCGCTCGGCATCCGCTTCCATGTCATGCTCGTATTCGACCTGCTCATCCTGGAGGAATATCCTCGCCCTCAACAGGTCTTCTATCGCCCGCGTATTGATGACGTAGTGGGCGATGATCTCCGCCCCGGTGAACGACGCGAGGCAGATCGCGTACTGGGTCGCGGTGATCGACTGCTCGGTTCCGTCAATGTAGACCATTATTTTCTTTATGGGGGTGCTCACGATCCATCTCCCTTGCTTTTTTGCCGCTTGTGCTCGAGATTCACCTTGACCATCTTCATGAGTATAAACATGTCACGCTCATTCTCTTCCAGCCGGCTCTCGATATAATGAACCGTCTCTTTCAGATCGGGAATGGCGATTTTCTCAAGAGCGTTGACCTTCCGAATCGTCTTTTTCACCTCGTTGGCGAGCCGGAGCACCGAGATCTTCAGCTCGGCGAGCTTACCGAGCAGTTTAAGCGCGTCCTTGAAGGATTGCAACGAGCTATCGACCCAAAAACTGGTTCCCATCGGACTAAAGTGGGGTGCGTACTCCCGGAATTCCGTCTCGATCACGGGAAGGATCACCCCCATGACGCGCCTGGAACGGACGGTGACGTCCGTTGTGATATGAACGGCCCCGGTCAGATATTGCACCTTGAGCTTTCCCATGTCGAGCACCGTCTGCTCCAAAGCCGTGTAGGCTTTCTCGAGCGCGGCTTCGACGCGGCTCTGAAAATCGACCGTCTGGTCCACGAGCGCCAGAAGCTCGATAATCAGGATATTCTTCTTCTGGTCCAGAAGCTCATATCCCTGCTGCGCGAACTTCATGTCGTTCTTCAAGCGGAGCAGGTTGGTTTTCGTTGGCGCATAGTTCAGTTGCGGCATCGCGAATGCCTTTTATTTTCCGTAGAATTTCTCTATTTCCTCTTCGGTAATCCGGTGGAGCTCTTCGACAGGCAGTGACCTCAACACCTCCCATCCCATGTCCAGGGTTTGTTCGATGGTCCTGTCCTCGTCCTTACCCTGCGAGACAAACTTTTGCTCGAAGTCCCGTCCGAATTCGAGGTAATTGTGATCGAGCGGGGTCAGCTCTTCCTCTCCGATGACGGAGGCCAGATTGCGCACGTCCTTGACGTAGCTATAGGCCGCGAAAAGCTGGCTGGCCAGATGGGGATGGTCCTCGCGGGTCATGCCTTCGCCGATGCCGTCCTTCATCAGACGTGAAAGGGAGGGCAGTCCGGCGACGGGCGGATAGATCCCCCGGCCGTCCATCTCTCTCTCGAATACGATCTGGCCCTCGGTTATATACCCGGAAAGATCCGGTATGGGATGGGATATATCATCGTTGGGCATCGTCAGTATGGGTAGCGACGTAATCGAGCCTTTGTGCCCCTTTATCATGCCGGAGCGTTCGTAGAGTTCCGCGAGGTCCGAATAGAGATAGCCCGGATATCCTTTTCGCGAGGGTATCTCGCCGCGGATAGTCGATATCTCGCGGAGCGACTCGCAATAGTTCGTCATGTCGGTCATGATAACGAGCACGTGCATATCCTCGTTGAACGCCAGATGTTCCGCGAGGGTCAGGGCCGTTCGAGGCGTGATGAGCCGCTCGATGGAAGGATCGTCCGCGAGCGAGAGAAACAGGGCGACGTTTTCGAGCACGCCGCTCTCCTCGAAAGAGCGGGTGAAGAACCGCGCCACGTCATGTTTAACGCCCATCGCGGCGAAGACCACGGCGAACTTGGTATCCGTTCCCCGGATTTTTGCCTGGCG
>CAYZAH010000088.1:0-10126 GCA_964475805.1 uncultured Pirellulales bacterium
GGGGTGTGGGCATATTTGAAGACCAGACACAAATCAACACCAAAGTTTTGGCACGTTTTTCAGATGTCGCAGGCAAGTTGTTTTCCTCGCTTGGTGCAAAGGACCGGATATACAAATACTTTGATGAGATGCTATAGCAGAAAGACAATAAAAGGGATGCGTTCCCCGCATTGACGACACTCTCATTTCGAGAATGGTCACAGACTGACCGTGTGAACAGGATCCAGACCATAGATAACAAAAATCGCGACATTGCCGGCAGTGTGCGGCTTGAGCGGCTGGTTTCGCTCGATGCTTATCGGGGGGCGATTATGCTGATGATGGCCTCAAGCGGCTTGGGGCTGGCCCAAGTGGCCCGGCTGCACCCTGACAGCGGTCTGTGGCGCTTCATCGCACACGAGACCGAACACGCGCACTGGGCGGGGTTCACGCTGTGGGACATCATCCAGCCGGCCTTCATGTTCATGGTGGGCGTCGCACTGCCCTGGTCGGTGGCTAACCGCCGCGCCCGAGGCCAGAGTTTCAGGACGATGCTCGCGCATGCGATCTGGCGTGCCCTCGTGCTCGTATTGTTAGCGGTCTTTCTCACGTCCGCGTGGAGCCGCCAAACGGTCTGGTCGTTCAATAACGTGCTCGCCCAGATCGGCTGGGGCTATCCGGTTGTCTTCCTTTTAGCGTTCACGAAGCCCCGAACACAGTGGTTTGTTGCCTTTGGAATCCTCCTGGCTTATTGGCTGGCGTTCGCGGTATATCCCTTGCCGCCGGCGGATTTCGACTGGGCGAGCGTCGGTGTGCCCGCGGACTGGCACTTTCTCACGGGCTTTGCGGCGCACTGGGAGAAAAACGCCAACTTCGCCGCCGCATTCGACCGCTGGTTTCTGAATCTGTTTCCACGAGAGAAGCCTTTTGTCTTCAGCGCCGGAGGCTATCAGACGCTCAACTTCGTCCCGTCGATTGCGACGATGGTCTTCGGCCTGCTGGCTGGGGAGCTACTACGAAGCAACCTGACTATTACCCGAAAACTGAAATGTCTTGTCCTCTTCGGCGTGACGGGAATCATCGGAGGCGCTCTGATCGCGCTGGTGGGCCTGTGCCCGATCATCAAGCGGATATGGACGCCCTCCTGGGCGATTTGCAGTGCGGGCTGGGTCACCCTGATCCTGGCCGGCTTCGTTGCGGTCGTCGAGTGGCGCGGCTGGAAGCGCTGGACGTTCCCGTTCGTGGTCGTCGGGCTTAACCCCATCACGCTCTACTGCATGTGGCAACTGATGGGCGGCTTTATCCGCGAGAACGTCCAGCGGCACGTCGGTCGCCATTTCTTCGAGATATTCGGCCCGGACTACGTTCCCGTCCTGGAACGGGCCACCGTCCTGCTCGTGCTCTGGCTGGTCGTGCTCTGGATGTATCGCCGCAAGATATTCCTGCGAATCTGATGGCAAAGAACATCATACGAAAAGTGTCATCATTTGCGATAGGAACGGTCGTTCTCTCAGGTCTGCCTCTTGTCGGCTGGGGTTTGGGCGATGCGCGGGGCTTTTTCCAGAATGCCGCACGGTTGAGCTACGTCCTGATGATGCTGATTCTGACGCTCCTGGTTGTCCTTTTCGTCCCGGAGCAGGGAAGAGGACGCGAAGCGGGAAAGAAAGTTGTGAATCGGCAAAAATTGGTCATCACCCTTCTCCAGATAATTTCCCTGGCCGTGGTGATCGTCGCTCCTTATTGTGACCGGCGAAAAATAGCCGTGATGGGTCTTGGAGCCGGACTTCGCTGGTTCGGACTTGGAATGAGCTTCATTGGGTTCGGGTTCATGAATTGGGCCATCGTTGCGCTCAAGGATCAGTTCAGCATGGATGTCACCATCCAGGAAAATCACCAACTGATCACCAACGGGCCTTACCGATATTTGAGACATCCGCGATACATGGGAATCATCCTGTTCCTTTCGGGAGTGTCGATGGTATTCCATTCCTGGATTGCGTTCGTGTTCGCCCTCGCATCCGTTCCCGTCCTGATCTGGAGGATACAAGACGAGGAAGAGCTGATGCACCAGGAATTCGCAGACGAATGGCAAACCTATACGAAAAGGTCTTGGCGTCTTATCCCTTACGTTTATTAACGGATGAGCCACGAAGACACAAAGAGACAATATGAAAATTCTTGTGTCTTGGTGTCTCTGCGAAGATATACAACCACACTCACCAGGGCAGGAGCTGGGAGGTTCCCATGCCTGGGCCTAAGAGGACGGCGTTGAGGAAGAGCCTTTGCATGCCGGGCAGCCACATTCGGTACGTTGGGTCGGTGGCGAACAGGATGATTTGGCCGCGTCCGACGGATTCGACGGTGGCGTAGGCGCTCTCGGCGATGCGTTGTCGGGCTTCAGGCCAGAGCAGACCGCTCAGGCGGACCTTCTTCTCGTCAGCGAGGCGAACGACGGTCTGTACCGGGTGCTTCGACATGAACGCTCGGCTGCCCCAGAACATCACGGGCAGCTTATCGCCAAGGCCGAATCCGAGCCAATGTTCTGTGTTGACGATACCGACGAGAAACGAGCCTTCCGGGCTGAAGATACGTTGCCATTCATCGGCGCGTTTGAGCTTTTCGATATCCGGCTTGCTCTTGGTTTCGCTTGGCTTATTCGCGTCTTCTTTTGCAGGTTCCGAGGAGACCGATTTCATACCCCATATGCCGTTTGGATCGATTTTGATGTCCCGCGCGTTTCTTTCCCGTTCAACGGCTTCCCGGTATTCCGCAAGCTTGTCCAGCACGTCGCGTCTCAAACGCACGGATGAGAGCTCCTGGTTCTTATCAGCGGCAAACACGGCCGAACCTCCGACAGCGATCAACGTTCCGCCCGCCTCGACCCATCGCTTGATTTTCTCGACGGCTCTCTTGTCCAGCACTCGTCCGACGTTGCTGCTATCCGGGAGGATCAGGACGTTATATTTCCGCAAGTCAATGGAGCCCATGCCCTGGATATTGACGGGCGAGCTTTGGAGGCGAAGCTCGTGATCGAGCAGAAACCAGATCGATCCGAACGACGTCGAGTGAACGGGCCACTGGGAAGCGATGGCCACCCGCGGAGCCGCGAGCAGCTCAAACTTCCCGCTACCAAGGTCGGGACCCTCTTCGACCAGCGCCTGGTCCACGGCATGAATTTCAACAGCGAAATCGGAAGCGATTCTATTTAGAATTCCCAGTAGGTTGTCCGGATTCTCGTGACCGCGAAGCAAGACCGTTCCCGGTTTGTATTTCCGGCCGTCCATCGTAAATGGTTTTGTCGCAATGCGTGGGTGACATTCCTCATCAAAAAGTCGAGCCAGAGCCGGGTAGGTGCTGGAATTCTCGAAGTCCATCAGGTACGCGTAACGGCTTTTTTCACTATGCTGGGACACATTCGAAACCGGCTCCACAGGTTCCTCTTGTACTTCGACCTCGGGGATACTCGGAGCCCAGAAGGACTCCAGGCCGAATGCCATCGGCAGGTCCCACGTGGACACGTCGTAAAGCAGAGTTTCCCTTCGATTCTCAAGCTCCTTACGTTCTTTCAAGAGGAAGGTGTCACTCAGGTGAGGATCGAATTCGAACAAAGCATGCAACATGCGACGATGCGGCTGAGCCGAGCGTGCGATGAGCGTCCCTTTCGGGAACGTTCGGCTCGCGAGCTTATTGCCCCATAGGTCGGTCGTCTCAGCTACATCGAATGGTTCCCGGGCAAAGCTGACTTCGATGCCCTGGCGGGCGATCAGCTCGACCAGGCGTTTCCATCGCGAGGTATCTTCGCTGGGAGGCAAAAGAAAAATGCCCGAGTTCGGGTCCGTGTCGTTGATAGCCCATTGGCGATCATGCAGGAAATCGCTCAGGATTTGCTGACGGTTCGATTGGAGCGTTTGGAGATTGGCCAGCGTACTGACGATATGATGATGCACCGTCTGGCGATAGCTGATCTCCTGTCCCGTCGGGTGCTTGACAGAGGCCGCATCGGTCCGGGCCTGTTCGTAGAGCAGCCCGATGGCGCCTTGAATACTGGCCCAGGAATTCGTGTAAATCGGGCTCCATTCGGAGTACCAGTCCTTGGTATAGTAGCTCCACCCGTGAAGGTTGAAGGCTTCGGCCTGATCGACGCTGAAGCGCTTTCGCCAGTTCAGAACTTTCGGTGAGAGATGTGTATTAATTGGCTCCCTTGGCGGGTCGAACAAATAAGTCTCGTACGCTCCCTGCTCGTGCGAATCGATGAGAAGATGTGGATTCCAGGACAAGATCACTTCCGCCAGATCGCGCACCTCCGGCTGGGTGTGTACGAGCCAGTCGCGGTTGAGGTCGAACAGATAGTGATTTCCTCGTCCCCTCGACCAGAGCGCCTGATGTTGCATCGATTGAAGGTCGGGACTCGAAACGACCCCTGTAAGCTGTTCGAGATGGCTCAGATACCGTTCTCTTCCGTCGGGGTTGACCAGAGGATTGAGATGAATAACGATCCGGTCCAGGAGTTGCCGTGTTGCATCATCTCTGGATGCGGCTAAATGGTAAGCGACGTACACCGCTGCGTCGGTGCTTGAAAGCTCATCGCCGTGAATGCTGTAATTCAGCCAGGCCACCGCCGGCAGCGAATTGACGAGTCGCTCCGCCTCCGCCGGGGTCTGACATTGACGCGGATCGGAAAGTCTCGCATTGTCGGCTTTGATTTGATCGAGCTGCTTGTGGTTGGACGGGCTGGTGATGGTCAAATAATAAAGTGGCCGGTCTTCATGGCTCTTTCCGTAAAGCGTTAGTGTTACCCGGTCCGATGCGTCGGCTAAAGTCATCATATACTTCTCAAGAGCGCGATAGCGAACCGCTTTTGTCGCAATGGGGTGGCCAGTGACGGATTCCGGCGTCGGTATGGCCGGGCTGTAATCAGCCGACTCCATGAATTCGTTGGGCTTTGCTTGTACGCTTGCTCCGCAACCGCTAAGAAAGATAAATACGAAGATGCAAAATGAAGAAACCGTAATAAAACGACGCTCCACACTCCGAGTTTCGGATGGCGAATTCATTTGTACTCTCCTTACCATTGCAAAATACGCTCATTTTGTTACTATGATAGCGGATATAGGATAGCGGGTAGATTATTGACTAAACGCTATACGCAGTACGCTATATGCTATTTGAGATTTTAATCGTTTTGTTTGGGAGTGCATTATGAAAAAACAAGGTCTGACAAATCGAAGGGACTTTTTGAAGGCAACGATCGCCACCGGAGGGTCGGCCCTTGTTCTACCGGCGCTGGTTCCGGCCTCGGTCTTCGGGGCACGCGCGCCGAGTAACCGGATCGTGATGGGCGCGATCGGCGTCGGCTCTCAGGGGACCGGGGACTTGCGGGGTTTCCTGAGCAAACCGGAAGTACAAACGATAGCCGTCTGCGACGTCGACAAAGGCCATCGCGATAACGCTAAGAAGATTGTAAATGAGCGCTACGGCAACAGTGATTGCAAAACGTACCACGACTTTCGCGATCTTATCGGTCGCGGCGATCTCGACGCCGTACAAATTGCGGTCCCCGACCACTGGCACGCCATGCCCGCCATCGCGGCGGTTCGGGCGGGTCTGGACGTCCACGGGCAGAAGCCCCTCGCCCGCTCCATCCGGGAAGGCCGCGCGATTTGCGACGCCGTCCACCGCTTCGGGCGCGTCTGGCAAACGGGCAGCCAGCAACGATCGGACTACAAGTTCCGGCACGCGTGCGAACTGGTCCGCAACGGTCGGATCGGCAAGATTCTCAAAATCGAGGTGGGCCTTCCGACGGGCAGCCCCACGGGGGTCAAACCGGTCATGCCCGTGCCCGAAGGTCTCGACTGGAACTTCTGGCTCGGGCCTGCGCCATACGTTCCTTATCGCGGCGTAGTCTTCTGGGATTGGCGCTGGATTATGGACTACTCCGGCGGCCAGCTTACCGACTGGGCCGGACATCATATCGACATCGCGCACTGGGGAATGGGCTGGGACTATACCGGTCCGGTCGAAATCGAAGGCCGGGGTAACTACCCCACCGATGGACTATACAACGTCGCCACCGAGTACAGATTCACGTGCAAGTACGCCGATGGTACTATCTTGACCGTCGCGAACAACAAGCAGCTCACGCAAGGCGCGAAATGGTACGGCGAGACCGGCTGGATTCACGTCAATCGCGCCGGCCTGAACGCCTCCGACGAAAAGATTCTCAAAGAAGAGATCGGCCCCGACGAGATCAAACTGTACGAAAGCCGGGACCACAAGCAGAACTTCCTGGATTGCGTAAAGAGCCGCAGGCTCACGATCTGCCCCGTGGAAGTAGGACATCGCTCGATCAGCGTCGGGCTTCTCGGTGAGATCGCCATGCTGACGGGCCGCAAGATCAAATGGAATCCGGAAACCGAGCAGATCATCGACGATCCTTATGCAAGTGAGCTGCTGGGCCGGTCCTACCGCGAACCGTGGGTGTTGTAGGGGAACCCCACGTGGTTGCCCCAGGGCAGACACACGGGCCTGCCCCTACAAATCGAACCACGAGCGATGAGTAACGAACAAGGAGTATGATTATGAAACGATTTATCGTGACTTTACTGGCATTTTGCATGGCGTTCGGTTTCCTCTCGGAGGTATCTGTTGGCGCCGACGCGCAGTGGGAAAGCCTCTTTGACGGTAAGACCCTCAACGGCTGGATTCAGCGCAACGGAAAGGCTAAGTACACCGTCGAGGACGGAACGATCGTGGGAACGACGGTTCTCAACACAGCCAACAGCTTCCTCTGCACCGAGAAGGTGTACACTGATTTCATCCTGGAGCTGGACTTTATCGTCGAGCCGGGCATGAACTCCGGCATCCAGATTCGCAGCAACAGCTACAAGTATTACAAGAACTACCGCGTTTACGGCTATCAGGTTGAGATCGATACGTCGTCTCGCGCGTGGAGCGGCGGCATTTACGATGAGGCCCGCCGGGGCTGGCTCTATTCGCTCGAAGGCAAGCCCGAAGCCCAGAAGGCCTTCAAACAGAACGAGTGGAACCACTACCGCATCGAAGCTATCGGGGACCGGATACGAACGTGGGTCAACGGTGTGCCCGTCGCCGATTTGAAAGACGGCATGACCTCCACCGGCTTTATTGCCCTACAGGTCCACAGTTCCAGCCACGCGGGCAACAAGATCAAATGGCGCAATATCCGCATCCAGGACCTCACGCGCCAGCGCCCCAAGCAAATGCTGAAGGCCCTGATCGTTGACGGGCAAAACAACCACGACTGGAAAGCCACTACGCCGGTTCTGAAAAGTCTGTTGGAGGAGACGGGCCTGTTTACAGTAGACGTGGCGACCTCGCCTGCAAAGGGCCAGCCGATGGATTCGTTCAGACCCGATTTCGCCAGGTACGACGTGATCGTCTCGAACTATACGGGCGACGCTTGGCCGAAAGCGACACAGGACGCCTTTGTCGAATACATGAAAAATGGCGGCGGCCTGGTTGTCTATCACGCCGCCGACAACGCCTTCCCGCAGTGGAATGAATGGAACGAAATGATCGCGCTCGGCGGCTGGGGCGGCCGGGACGAAAAGTCCGGGCCGATGGTCCGCTACCGCGACGGAAAGGTCGTTCTGGATAACTCCCCCGGTCGGGGCGGGAGCCACGGCCCCCAACACCCCTTCCAGGTCGTCGTACGGGACCGTAACAATGCTATCATGGCGGGATTGCCCGAAAAGTGGATGCACGCCGCAGACGAGCTCTATAGCCAACTGCGCGGTCCGGCCAAGAACATGACGGTCCTGGCCACCGCCTACGCCGACCCGGCGCAGAAAGGCACAGGCGAGAATGAGCCGATGCTGTTCACCGTCCGGTACGGCAAAGGAAGAATATTCCATACCGTCCTCGGCCACGGCCCCGAACAACTGCGATGCGTCGGATTTATTGTCACCTTCCAGCGCGGGACGGAATGGGCGGCCACGGGGCGCGTCACGCAGGTGGAGGTCCCCGACGACTTCCCGACGGCAGACCACGTGAGCCTCCGTCCGGTCTTGTCCGCCCGCTACAGCGCCATCGAGAGTTACGATTTCGGTAAGTCCCGGCGGGATCTGGCGGCTATCGAAGAAGAGATTCGTGACATTCCGCCGTCCTCGTTCCCCCAAGTTGAGGCGAAGCTCCTTGAAGCTCTGGAGTCGCCCAAGACAACGTTCGCGGGCAAGCAATTCGTTTGCCGGATGCTCCGCCGGGTCGGGTCGGCTCGGTCCGTTCCCGCTCTGGCAAAGCTGCTCGACGACGAGGAGTTGTCCCACATGGCGCGCTTTGCGCTGCAATACATGCCGGCCGACGAGGCGGGCGCCGCCCTGCGCGTGGCAATGGGCGAGCTTAAGGGTGATCTGAGAATCGGCGCGATCAGCTCACTCGCCCAGCGCGGCGACCGCAAGGCCGTGCCCGAAATTGCAAAGCTCATGACTAACAGCAACACAAATCTCGCTCGCGCCGCGATCACGGCCTTGGGACGGATCGGCGGCTTGGAGGCGACCCACGCCTTGAGCACGACAAGCGTACCGAAGGCTCTCAAGGAAACGCGAGACACTGCTTACCTGATGTGCGCCGACAAGATGCTGGCCCAGGGCCAGCGAACAGAAGCGTCGGGCATTTACCGCCAGATGATAACGCCGGCGAGCAGCCCGTGGATTCGGATCGCCGCGTACCAGGGCTTCGTCCGAGCCGAGAAGGACAAAGCCGTACCTATCGTGCTGGCCCTTCTCAACGACAAGGACGCCAATTTGCAGCTCGCCGCCGGCAAGATGATCGTGGAGACACCCGGCTCGGCTGCGACCCGGGCCTTTGCCGAACAGCTTGGGCAGCTCGGTCCGGTGCCTCAGGTTGTGCTCATCGGCGCGCTCGAGGCGCGAGGCGACAAGGCCGCCGGCCCGTTCGTCGCCGAAGTAGTGCGCAGCAGCCGTGAGTCTGTCCGCCTGGCCGCTGTCAAGGCACTGGCGGTTCTGGGCGACGCTTCCACGGTGAGGCTTTTGGCGGAGGCGTCCGCCGGTACGGATCGCCAAACGAGCAGAGCCGCCATGGAAAGTCTTAGTCGAGTCTCCGGACCCGGAGTGAGCGATGCGTTGGTAGACATCGTCAAGAGCCGGGCCGAGACGGCGGTTCGCGTCAACGCTATGCAGACGCTCGTCAACCGTGGCCAAACGGGATGTGCGAGCGTTTTGCTTGCGGTCGCAAAAGATCCTGACAGCAAAATCCGCCAGGCGGCCTGGAAGGCTTTGGGCGCGCTGGCGAGCCGGGAAGACTTCCCCGCGATGGTCTCGATGCTCCTGACATCCCAGAGCGAGGCGGACCGCGACAACATTGAAAGGGCGATGATTGCGGTCGCCGGGCGGCTCGAAACACCGCCTGGGGCTTGCGTTGTCGAGGGGTTGAACAAAGCTAACAACGCCGTCAAACCTCACTTGTTGGCTGTACTTGCCCGTATCGGGGGGGACGACGCTCTCCGGGCGGTCCGCGGTCAATTGCGAAGTGATAACGGCGAGGTCAAGATGGCCGCCATCCGCGCACTGGCCGATTGGCCCGATCCGACGCCTCTGAACGAACTCATGCAGATCGCCAAGACCGACCGCGATCCGGCCGCTCAAATCCTGGCGCTCCGCGGCTACATTAAGCTGCTTGGGATACCCGCCAATCGCGGAGCCTCCGAGACCGTGCAACTGCTCGCGCAGGCAATGGCTGTCGCCACGCGAACCGAAGAAAAGAGAGCGGTGTTAGCGGCTTTGCCCAAGTATCCGTGCAAGCCGGCATTGGCACTGGCCGAGCGTGCGAGGAAAGACGGCGCGCTGGCCGCAGAGGCTGACTTGGCTATTGGCAAGATCAAGCAGGCCCTGCTGAACCAGAGCCTGAAGGCGACCGCTTCGCTGAACAGTGGCAACGCGGGCCGGGCATTGGACCACGACCCGGGGACCCGGTGGGATACGGGCAGGCCGATGAAGCCCGGTGATTGGTTCGTGGTGGACCTGGGCGTCGAGAGCACGGTGACGGGTCTGACGCTCGATGCGAAAAACTCGTCGAACGACTATCCTCGCGGTTACGAGGTGTACGTTTCTTTCGACGGGGGCAGTTGGGGCAAACCCATCGTGACCGGCAA
>CAYZAH010000089.1:0-10111 GCA_964475805.1 uncultured Pirellulales bacterium
CGCGAAGAAACGTCCCGGCCGTGAGGACGACCGTTGGAGCATGATAGACTTTTCCGTCGTCGCACCTCACCGCCCGCACGCGCTCTTCTTCAGTTAGGATTTGAGAAACGATACCCTCGACAATAGTGAGATTCGGCGTTTGTTCGAGCAGAGCGCGGATGTGATCCTTGTACTTGTATTTGTCGGTCTGCGCTCTCGGCGCCTGGACGGCGGGGCCTTTCGAGCGATTCAGCAAACGAAACTGAATCCCGGTCGCATCGGTCGCCAGTCCCATCAGACCTCCGAGCGCATCGACCTCGCGCGCGATTTGCCCTTTCGCGAGGCCGCCGATGGCGGGATTGCAGCTCATCTTGGCGATCGTATCCCGGCTGATCGTCACCAGACAGGTCCTGGCGCCGATCCTCGCCGCCGCATGAGCCGCCTCGACCCCGGCGTGCCCGCCTCCTACAACAATGCAATCAAACTCATTTGTCTCCGTTCCAATAGACATTCTCGGTCAGTATAGCTTTTTGTATCCTCCGATCAAGACCGGGTGCGGTAGCGGCGTATAGCTACTCATGCCCGGTTCACAAACCAAAAACTGTAATCGCTCTTGTGAACCCGATAATAAACGGGGAATGAACAGTGGTAAGAACCGTAGGCTATCAACCTCCCCGGCAACATTGCCTTGGAGAGCGTCTCACCTCAACAAGGCAAGAGAAAGATCTTGTTCCAAATCCAAATGCTATTTCTTGTTCGTGAGGGCGACGGCGGAGGCGATGGCGAATTTCGCAGTATGCGTGATACTAATACTGATATGCCCGATTCCAAGCCGGGTGGCAATCTCTTCCACTTCCCCGGTGAGGGTCACCTCCGGCTGACCGGCCGGGTTGTTCGTGACCTCAATGTCCGTCCAGGCGATCTTGCCGCGCCAGCCCGTCCCCACCAGCTTGAGAATCGCTTCCTTTGCCGCGAAGCGGCCGGCTAATTTCTCGACGGTGTTTCTGCTCGCCTCGGCATAGGCACGCTCGGACGCCGTGAAAACCCGCTTGAGGAAACGCTCGCCGTGGCGCTCCACCATCTGCTCGATTCGCGGACAATCAACAAGGTCTATGCCATGAGCGACTATTTCCATCTCTCGATCCCGATCCGAGTCCGGCTGCCTGTTTGCCCCGGGCATCCCGCTCCAGCCGTTACTTTTGCGGGCGGCTCATCCTGTAAATCTTCTCCAGACAAAAGTCCACGAATTCGTCCGTTCTTCCCAGCTTAGCCTGCCACTTGAGCCTGGCCCGAAGGGGTTCGAGGGCCTTGTTACGACGATTCCCAGCGACTTCTTCCCGGACTTGGTCCTGCACGGCCTCGAACGGCTCATATCCGGCGGCTCGCTTTTCCTCCAGTTTCATGATGAAAACGTGCCCGGTAGTGGGAATCGGCCCGGCGATTTGCCCCTGCTGCATCTTCTCAGCCGCCGCCGCGATAACGTCATAGGGCGCTCTCAAAGAGGTGGGCTGTACCGGCCGCCACAAACCGCCAAAGGTCGCCATCGGGCCGTTCGAGAAGTCCTTCGCCAAAGCTTCAAAATCTTCGCCCGCTTCGATTCGTGCTAACAAACGGCCAGCCAGCTCTTCAGCAAGCTGCTCGGGATCCTGGTTCGGATCGATACCCGTCAGTTTGGCCGGCTGAATGTCAATGAGACGAAACCTGATCCGTGCGGGTCGGGCAAAATACTCGTCCTTCATTTTCTCATAGCATTCCAGAAGCTCGCGATGCGTAATCGCTTTGTCGTCCGGCAGCTTCGTCGTCACGTACGACCTGATGAGAACGTCTCTCTTTACTCGTTCCATGTAGCTCTTGCGGTCCAGACCGCCCTTTTTGAGGGCCTCATCCGCTTTGGCCTGGTCGCCTTCATAACCGAGGACAAATCTCCTGTATTCGTTCTGGGCCGCTTGCTCCAGACTCTCATCGATGTTCTTGCCGGCCTGCCTCTTGGCGTATTGATAGAGTACGATGTTCGAGATGTGATCCATGACAATCTGCTCGAGCTGGTCCTTCACACGCTTTTTGAACGTCTCCAGGTCAACTGCCTGCGCGATCGGCTTGAATTGCTCTTTCGGTGTGATGACCTTGCCGTCCAGGAGGGCCTGTGAGTTAATGATCTCGTCGCTTGTCAACGTATCACCACCGACCATGAGGACAAGCCCGCCTGCGGCTTCGACAAGCTCTATTTTTTGCATAACCGCGGCGCGCTCTAATTCACTTTCTTTCAAGCCTTTGCTGTCGCCGCCACAACCGGCAATCAACCAGAGCATCAACGACAATACGAGGATATACCTATGCATATTTTTGATCTCACACTTACCGTTCACAGAAAGAAGGCCTACGCCGGATCCTCAGGATTTCCCCGCAGGCCGATCTCGTCGGCGACGTCGCGCATTCCCATAATCACATCGTCAATCAGCTCGCTCAATTCGACGCCCATCATTTCGGCGCCTTTTTCGATAACCTCGCGATTGACGCCCGCGGCGAACGATTTGTCCTTCCATTTCTTTTTGACCGATTTTACCGTCACGTCCATCACGCTCTTGCTCGGCCGAACGAGCACCGTGGCCGCCACGAGCCCGGTCAGCTCGTCCACGGCGAACAGAACCTTTTCCAACTCACTCTGAGGTTCGACATCGGTGCAGATGCCCCAGCCGTGAGAGACTACAGCGCGAATATACTCGGTGGGCCAGTTTTGAGAGGTCAGAATCTCCTCGGTTTTCCGGCAATGTTGCTCGGGGAATTGCTCGTAGTCCAAATCGTGAGCAAGTCCAATAATACCCCACATCTCCTCGTCTTGGCCGCGTTTGCGGGCACTATAGCGCATCACTGCCTCGACGGCCAGGGCATGCTTGATCAAGCCTTCATTCTTGTTATAGGTCTTTAGCAGTGCTAATGCTTCTTCACGGCTGGGGAGTACCTTTGCCATGTCGTGCCCCCTTTTGATTGCGTGGGAAACCAACGGTCTGCGCTTACTGCGCAAGGCCCACCTTACGGCTCCAATCTAAAGGCAAACCGGTGAAATTGCAATTCATATTTTTTATGTCTCACAAGCTGTGTCGAGTCGAAGTACTGAAATACAGAGGGGAATATAGACGTGGGAGAAGAGGAACGAGCGAGCCAGTTCCAAAGACTATCGGCACGGCTGAGAGTGCAGCCGTGCCGATAATTGTTGTCTTCTTTCGATAAAACCAATTGGCTCGCCCGCATGTTCGACGCTCACGCGAGGATTGAATCGTCGCGCGACCGCCGAAGCGCGCCAAGCGGCTTAGAATCTTTTTGTACCGCTGATGCCGATTCCCCAGCCATCACCGGTTATCTGAAACTCCGCATACCAGAAAGTATCCTTGTCGGCATCACCCATCACACCGAAAAAGCCACCGAGCTGCGGGTCTTGGCGAATATCTTGCGACAGATCCACCCGGTTCAGAGCGCTAAACGAATCTATCCCCGAGGCTTTGACATCGAGGTCGCCGCTTACCATGTGGAGGAAAGGTCCACCGTAGAGGGAAAAGCTATCCATTTTCACTGTCGGCCCGACGGCCACCTGGATTTCCTGGAGATTGAGATCCATATCGCCCGAGAGCTTGGCCGGATCGCCGTCCGTGGGAGCAAGGTCGATATCGCCGCTGGATGGATTCTCCCAGAGTATCTGGACCAATCCGCCCCATACGAGGTCGCCCTCCTGCCAGAACGTCGCCCGCGCTCCAACGCCGTAAGCAAAACCGAAGCTGGAATCCAACCCCGTGTATTTGTTGCCGTCACCACCGGTGGCAAGTTTTTCTGTCATATCGTCTTGAGCATCGGAAGCGCCGAGACATACGAAGACATCCACGGTTTCATAAGCACCGTAGCCCAGACGGCCGAGCACCATATTGGAGGTCAAATCCTCAATCTCGTGCTTGGCGTAACTGGTCGGCAACCATCCGGCACCGTCCGGATCCTCTCGCGATTTGCCAAACGTGTCCACGTCCATCTGCGAGTGAGAGACTCCAATGCCGACGCCCCAACGGTCCTGGCCTATCAGGGCTTTTGGAGGTCCCATGGGTGGCAGAGCTAAAGCCACTGAACTGGACAAAGCCATTACGATAAGGATAATAGCTAACAAAGCCATTCTCTTCGCCATAAGTCACGCTCCTTTCAATACAGGTCTTGTTTTCATTCCTTTTGGCCTAAAGGTCACACATGATATTATCGACCCACATTAACCGGGAGTTTTCCTTTTTTTTGGGTTTTAGCGATTAAAATTTGACGAAACGCCCTATAACTACGCACAGGAAGGTCCGATCAGAATAAAGCTCGCCCCGCCGGCGGGATTTTCTCTTTGGCAAACGGGTCTAAATATGTTATAGTTATAGTAGTAGATTGTAGAGGTGTGGTGAAAACCTGTTTTTCTTCTTCTCTCAAGTTTTTCCCCGCCCAAGACTCTGTCGCCCTTTATCCGGAAACGTGGCTCAGACAGAGATGGACGGCCATCGAGCGCCGTCCACTCAATGAAGAAAGTGAAATTATTTTGCGGGAATCCGACCATGAAAAGAAGAAGCGGAAAGAACTGTTTACGGACCAACTCGTACCTCACCCCAACAGTCATCACCCTATTATTCTTCGTCGTCCCCTCGACAGCCGGAGCGAAATCGTTGTACGTTATCGCAGACAAAGGATATCTCGGGGACGCAACACAACCGATACAAGCCTATAATATCGAGGCTGACGGTACGCTCACCTTTCAAACCGAGCGCCGTATACCCTATTCTACACTCGGCGCCGTGGGAATGGCGATCGATACGGATAACGAATTCTTGTTTATCACGTACGAAGGCTCTAACGATATTCAACTCATGGATGCAAGGTTGATGACGAAAGAGGGAAGAACCACTGCTCCGGATGCCACGAATTTGGCCGGCATTGTCTATGATCCCAAAAGAGGATTGGTATACTGCGCTAACCGTCGTACCAACATGTTGTACGTGTACAACTGGGACCCGGATACCAAGACACTAACAAATATCCCGAATTCTCCATTTACCCTCAAAAGAGCTTCGGCTTATGGGATCGCCCTGGATGAGATCGACGACTTACTCTATGTCGCAAACGGCTCCGAGAAAGTCACGGTCTACAGCACGTCCAACTGGAAATTGGTGAATACCATCACCCTGAGCCGCCTCGCCATTAGTATCGCGGTCGACGTGTCAAACGGATACCTCTACACGGGCGCTGGCTATGTGGGTAACACTTATCTAACACAGTACCACCTGGCCACGGGAACGGAATTGGACGTTCAGGTGGAGCCCGACGCCGGCGTTATGGGACTGGCGGTGGACTCGGACACCGGGATGGTGTACTTGGATACGGGTGTGGACAACGCCTCCGGTGGAGACAATCTTTTCGTTTTTGACACAGAACTTAAACAAATCGAGATCGTGCCGCATATCGGCAATCCGGTCGGTCTGGTTGTCCCGGGAAAAAACATCGGCTACAATCCCCTGAACCTCAGCAAGACACTCGTCAGAGGCGGCACAGGTGGAACGAATCCCGGCGAGATGCCGTCCGTTGGTGCCGGCGCCACGATCACTTACGGCGTTCACTTTGAGAATTTTAATGATTTCACCGCGACAGACGTCATGGTCACGGACAAGCTCCCGGAGGAAGTTACTTTTGTTGCGGCTGACGACGACGAAGTCAACGGACATTATGATCCCAAGACACATACCTACGAATGGTTGTATGCGTCCGTGCCGCCGGGAACCTCGAAGACGCTGGAGTTAACCGTCACGGTAGACAACGAGCTGGAGTTCGGCAACATCGTGACAAATACCGTAACGATCAACAGCAATCAAACGGCGCCAACGACGACACACTTCAACGTTGTCGTGGAAAGCAACACTCTGAATCTGAGCAAGACCATCGTCGGAGTCCCGGAAGGCGAAGTTGCCCGAGTTGATGTCGATGAGCTGATGACCTACACGATCCGCTTGGATAACTACAATAACGATTTTACTGTGACGGGTATTTCCGTCGTGGATTATCTCCCGGAGCAGGTCACCTTCGTCGGCCTCGGCGAGGACACACCCTCCGGAAAATACGACGCGATTCAAAACACGTACACCTGGTCGTTCCCGTCCCTGGAGCCTGGAGCGGATATGACTCTGGACGTGAACGTGAAAGTGAACAAAGACGTCGCCCCGGGCACGAGCATTATCAACTCCGTGATTGTCGACAGCAATGATACACCGTCCTCGCTGGCTAGTGCCGAGGCGGTCCTGTACGACAACCCGCTGACTCTCCGCAAAAGCATCGAGGGAGCCGACGAGGGCGAGATCCCGCTCGTCTCTGCAAACGAGATCATCACGTATCAGGTCTACTTTGACAATATGGGCGGCGAGCTGCCTGTCCATAACGTGACGATTATTGACGTCTTGCCCCCGGAAGTCACGTTCGTCAAGGCGGTAGATGACAGACAGTCCGGGCAATACGATCCCGAGACGCACACCTACACTTGGCTCTATGGAACGCTATCGGCGAAAATCGGGACGTACCTCGAGATGGTCGTAAGGGTAAATGAGGATGCACCTTCGGCCGCCACGATCACGAATTATGTGACGCTCGACAGTGATGAAACTCGCCCGGTGACGGCCAGCGCCGAAGCCGTCACGAGATTCAAACCACTCACCGTGAGCAAGGAAATCGTCGGAGATACCATCGGTGGCGTCCTGTACGCCAATCCGGGACAGACCGTCACGTACAATATCTGTGTCGATAACGATAATGAAGCGGACGTGACCAACGTTTCAGTAGTCGATCTGCTCCCAGACGAAGTGGTCTTCGTATCGGCGACAGGTGACAAAGATTATGGCGCGTATGACGAAAAGTCACACACGTACACCTGGTCGTATAAATCCTTACCGGGCAAGTCTACAACGTGCATGACATTGGTCGTGAGAATTAGAGAAGACGTGCCACGGGACACCATCATCGTCAATACCGTCAAAGTCAACTCTGAGCAAACCAGCGAATCACAAAATCCGCCGGACGATAACCAGATCGACACTGGAGCGGAGCCGATGCAAGCTCAGTCGTTCAATGTTTTGCCTGAGCTCATCAGGGACAACGACACCAATTACGAAATACAAGCGACCGCCGTCCTGCCGGCGGGAATCGGGCGAGACGACGTCGAAGACCTCCCGTCGATGCTTTACCTGCTCGAACCTTTCTCGGGCCAGATCGAAGCAACCCGTCAGATTGTCTACGGCTCGGACACAAAAGCCAAGGTGATCGCCGTGTTCGACAAGATGGATCTGCTGAACGCCGTATCCGAATCGGCGCTGGCGAAGAACATATCCGACCGCGGACCGCTCAAAATAAGAGTGGTTGGAAAGCTCAAAAAGGGCCAGTCCTGGTACGGCGAAGACACCGTCTACATCACCGGATATACGGGAGGTAGACATTAGGGTGTAACGAGTTGCACCCATCGTTTCTCGACACCGTCAAAGGGGCGCGAAAAGTCGCGCCCCTTATTTTTGCGCCGTCATTTGTAATACCGGCCCACGTAGCCAACGATGGCTTTCTTAAGCTCGTGCGGATCGGCAACTCCGAGGGCACGATAGATGACCTCCCCCCCGGGTCGAACAAGGACGACATAAGGAATACCCCCGAGCAGACTCTTATCGATCGTCGTCATGAGCGAATAGGTGTCCTGTCCATCGAAGATGTAGTTCCAGCACGAGGCCTGCTTTTGCTTCAGCAGCGAAAGGACTGCGTTCTTTCGGCCCGGGGAGTCGATACTAATCGTTATCATCTCGAAGTCTCGGCGACGGTACATCCGGTTGGCGGTTACAAGCTCCGCCAATTGATCCACACTCGGGCGGCTCCAGCTTGCCCACAGACCGATCACCCGGAGCTTTCCGGAATCATTTTTGATTAGCTTCTGAACACCCTTCAGGTCAATCGTCTCCAGGGTGACGTCTTCCTTCGCCCAATTCTCGAAAGCCTGCTTGACCGACTCGCGCTTGCTGGACCACTTGATCGAGCAACCGATGGTCGGCGTCTTTGCAACTGGAACGGCCCGTCCCGCTAACAACGCATCGATCGCGCGGCGCGCGTCCTCGGATTTCACGAATTGCGGCTTCTCCGAGTCATCGACCCGGCCGGCGTAGCGCAGCTTGCGATCCTTGTCGAAGATGAATACATGAGGCGTGCTCTGCGGACCATACGAATGAGACACTTTCTGCTCGTCTCCGTCGTAGAGATACGGGAAGTTGTACGCCATGTCTTTGGCGCGAATCTTCATCTCCGCGAAAGAATCGCTCATATCCGAATAGCCTAATTCGTCGAGACGGACCGCCCTCGGATCGTTGGGCGAAATGGCCACCAGCGCGACGCCTTTGTTACGGTAGTCCGCCGCCAGCTTCTTGATCCGATTCTCATACGCCTGGGCCGTCGGACAATGGTTGCAAGTAAAAACAATCACCAAGATATCCGCCTTGTCAAAATTGCTGAGCGTGTATCGCCGCCCATCGATGCCGGGTAAATTGAAATCCGGCGCCTTGTCGCCGATGTCGAGCGTCTTAACCGCCTGCGGCGCCGACCAGCTCAAACCCGTCATAACAAGCATAGCTAACATCGCCGCTGAAATTTGTTTTATGCCTTTGAGCATTTTCGACCTCCTTCTTGCTTATGGAATGTCTTTAGCTTTCTTGCTTCACCAACTTACGGCCCTTATCCTCCACCAGGATTTTTCGTAGCACGCTCATGAGCGTTCTGGGCTCGAAATAGCTCTCGGCCAGGCGCAGGTACGCTTTCCTCGGATCCGCGATCCTGGCTTTGCCCGAGACCTTCGAGAGAAGGTATTCAGCTTTGCCGTCCTGGTCATCCGTGAACGAGAATATCAAATCCCGGCCGGAAGTGACAATGCTTTTTATACCTAAGCGGCTGGCCCGGATTCGCAACTCCGCCAGATCCAGGAGCAATTCGACCTCGTCTGGCACCGGGCCGTACACGTCCGCCAATTCACTTCTTATCTGCTCCAGGTCCTCGTCGATTCTCGCCACGGCGATCTTGCGGTACACGTCCATTCGCTGGCGGTTGATGGGGATATAATTCTTCGGTATGTACGTGGCGAATCCCGGATCGATGACCGCAGTGGGAATCGGCTCGACAGGCTCATTCTTCATTTTCCTGACGGCGTCTGCGAGCAACTCGCAATACATCTGGTAGCCGACGGTCTGGATGTGGCCGGACTGCTCGGCGCCCAAGATATTGCCCGCGCCGCGAATCTCCAGATCGCGCAGGGCGATCCGAAAGCCCGCGCCCAAATGCGAGTATTCCTCGATCGCTTTCAACCGCTTGGAAGCCAGCGGCGTAATCGAGCGCGACTTCGGAAGCAGCATGTAGGCGTAGGCGCGGTGCTTGTACCGACCCACCCGGCCGCGAAGCTGGTGCAGCTCCGCCAGGCCGAACCGGTCCGCGTCGTTGATGATGATCGTGTTCGCGTTCGGAATGTCCAGCCCTGATTCGATAATCGTCGTGCACACTAACACGTCGGTCCGGCCCGTCACGAACTCGATCATCGCGTTCTCGAGCTCGCTCTTGGCCATCTGGCCGTGGGCGATGGCGAACCGGGCGTCGCCGATCAGCTTTTGAATCTCCCACGCCTTCTTCTCTATCGTCTTGACGCGGTTATGCAAAAAGAAGACCTGCCCCTGACGATTCAACTCACGATAGATGGCCTTTTTTATAAGCTCGTTGCTGTAGGCGCTGACCGTCGTGACGATGCTTCGCCGATCCAGCGGTGGCGTCCCTAACGAGCTGATGTCACGCAACCCCAGCAGTGACATGTGCAGCGTCCTCGGGATCGGCGTGGCTGTCATCGTAAGGATGTCCACGTTCACCCGCAGCCGCTTGAGTTTCTCCTTGTGCTCGACGCCGAATCGCTGCTCCTCGTCGATGATGAGAAGCCCCAGGTCTTTGAATCCGACGTCGCCGCTCAAGAGGCGGTGCGTCCCGATCAGCACGTCCACCTTGCCCGCTCGTGTCCGGGCGATAACGTCCTTGGCCTCTCTCGTGGTCTTAAAGCGGTTCAGAACTTCGATGGTGA
>CAYZAH010000090.1:0-10063 GCA_964475805.1 uncultured Pirellulales bacterium
TAGCGGCACCATCAAGCTCACGAACGCTTCGTTCGGCGTTTGCGATGCGCAGACCTCTTACGGCTCGGTCGTCTGCGAGAACCTGACGGGCGATTCCATCAAACTGCACTCAGGCAGCGGCAGCGTCAAACTGACGCAGGCCAGCGCGGATACAATGGGATTATCCACCTCCTACGGGCGCATCACGTGTCGGCAGATCACAACAGCCAATCTGATCGCTAAGTCCGGCAGCGGGGACCTTGATATTGTGTGCCCGGACTCGTCCGCCGACATGACGGCGGACCTGGTGACTTCCTACGGAAGCATCAGCTTCGCGGCGCCTTCCGGATTTTCCGGCCGGGTCGATCTATCCACCAGCTACGGCTCGGTCAAGACCGAGCGACCCATCACCGTCAGCGGCGAAGTGAGCAAAAAGAGGCTCGAAGGAACAATAGGCCAGGGAACGGGAAAGCTCCACCTCCAAACCGGCAGTGGCTCAATCAGCTTAATGTGATCCAGATAATGAAACGCCCATACGTACCGTTTGTGCTTCTTGTCGTCTTAGGTGTCACTTCGTATGGCAGCGCGTCATCGGAGGCAATTGTGGTGCCGGTCATTGACGGGGCGTGGTGGCAGGTGGCGGGCAATCCGAAGGACCACAAGTACGCGACCGAGAGGCAGGAGCCGGTGGATTTTGCCGTCTGGCAGGCGGCGGATGGGACGTGGCAGCTCTGGTCGTGCATTCGCGGTACGACCGCCGGGGGCAAAGGCGGCCGGACGCGATTCTTCTACGGCTGGGAAGGCCGGAACCTGACGGATACTGACTGGAGGCCGATGGGGATTGCGATGGAGGCCGATCCCTCGTTAGGCGAGACGCCCGGCGGTTTGCAGGCGCCGTACGTGGTCAAAGTGGGCGACACGTATCACATGCTCTACGGCGACTGGGTGCATATCTGTCATGCCACGAGCAAGGACGGCAAGAGATTCACGCGTGTCATCCAGCCCAACGGCAAGACCGGGATGTTCAGCGAGGGGCCGGAATCCATTACCCGCGATCCAATGCTCATCCGGATCAATGGGCTCTGGTATTGCTACTACACCGCTCTTCCGGGCGGCCGGGGCTACGGCTTTTGCCGAACCTCGCCCGATTTGGAGAAATGGAGTTACTCTTGCGTCGTTTCCTATGGCGGGAGAGTAGGCTCTGATCGATTCCAAAACGAATGTCCTCACGTCGTCGAAATCGAGCCTGGAGTGTTCTACTATTTCCGGAACCAGTTCTACGGCAAGCACGCCCGGAACTGGGTATATCGTTCCGACAATCCGCTCAATTTCGGCATAGACGACGACTCGAAGCTCGTGCGAAGCTGGCACCTGGCCGCACCCGAAGTCATCCTCCACGAGGGCCAGTATTACATCGCCGCGTTGAAGGACAGCCTCGACGGAATCAAGATCGCTCGCCTGAAGTGGGTCAGGCTGCCTGAGTTAGGCAAATCCGTGTTCGACTTCGATTCCGCCGCCGCACGCGATGCGTGGGTTCTCAAGAGCGGCAACCTGGCCTCGGTATTCACAAACTCCAAACGGAGCAACTTCAAGACCAGAAGCGAGTTCTTCATCGGCACGGCTGAAACCGGGGACGGCAAGTTCGACGATAGAGGAACCGGGGTTATCGAATCCCCCGCCTTCACGCTCAAACAAAAAAGCTACATTCTCTTTGTGTCCGGCGGCAACGACCTGCGGGACGTTTACGTCGCGCTCGTCGAGGCCGAAACCGGAAAGGAAATCGCACACCTGACCGGCAAAAAGGACAATACGTTCGAGAAGGTGTCCGTGGATTGCTCCGCCTTCCTGGGCAAGAAAGCCTTCATTCGGATCGTCGATAAAGCGACCACCCCCTGGGGTCATATCAATTTCGGCGGAATGTACGAGGACCCCCTCTCACCGTACAACGATTGAACACGATTGCATATCGTGCAACCACCCCACCTCGCGGCTGGCGCCGGATCAACGGATATGACGTCGCTTTGGAACAAGAAGAAATTCCAGTGTGTACGGAAAAGACATATGAACATTTAACACGATGCTAACAATGTGTTAACATCAATAATCGAGTATAGTCGAAAAACGGGCTTATTTGAAGGTCTATTTCGATGGCAAACGAACGCATTCTCATCGTCGATGATGAGGAAGACGTGCTCGAGCTGGTACGATACAATCTCGAGAGGAACGGTTACCAGGTCGTGACGGCTACCTCCGGCGAACAGGCTCTTGAGAGTACAACAAAGAAGCTGCCGAACCTCATCATCCTGGATTTGATGCTTCCAGGTATCGATGGATTGGAGGTCTGTAAGAAACTCAAGGGCGACGTCAAGGCGGAGGGGATTCCGATCATCATGCTCACCGCCAAAGGCGAGGAGGCGGATATCGTGACCGGCCTCGAGCTCGGGGCCGACGATTACGTGACCAAGCCGTTCAGCCCTAAAGTGCTGGTCGCGAGGGTCCGCAGGCTCCTGCACAGGGCGGTCAGCCGCGACATCGACCGACCTCCAATGAAAGTGCACGACCTGACGATCGACCCGGCCCGGCGTGAAGTGCTCGTCAAAGGAAAGCCCGCCCACCTGACCTTCACCGAATTTAATATCCTCAGCGCTTTAGCCAAGCGGCCCGGGCTGGTCTTCACGCGATATCAAATCATCAACGCGATTCACGGAGATGACTATCTCGTTACCGACAGGGCCGTGGACGTTCAAATCGTCTCCCTGCGCAAGAAGCTCGCTTCTTGCGGTAGCTACATCGAGACCGTGCGAGGCGTCGGCTACCGCTTCAAGGATTGACGGATGCTTAAGAAGAGCCTGTTGTGGCAGTTCTATCCGGCGTATCTTCTGATCACGGTTGCCGCCTTGTTCATCATTACCGTGTACTTGTCGCGATTGTTACCCGAGTTCTATTACGATCAGGTAGCCAACGACCTTCGGGCGCGGGCGTGCTTGATCGAAGAGCAGATTCTCCCCAGCCTCGACGCCAACGATTTCCAAGCATTAGACGACATGGCGAAGAATCTGGGGAAGCGCAGCTCTACGCGGATCACGATTATTCTGCCCGACGGCCGGGTCGTTGCCGATTCGGACGAGAATCCAGCGAATATGGAGAATCACGGGAATCGCCCGGAGTTCATCGAAGCTCTCCGCAGGGGGATGGGTCGATCTCTGAGGTTTAGCCATACGTTAGACAAAGGCATGATGTACCTGGCCCTGCCTATCGAAGTGCAAGGTCACGTTCTGGCTGTCATGCGAACGTCCATTCCGGCGACGGCTATCGACGAGAATCTCAAGCACATCTACCACAACATTGTCCTCAGTGTCGTCATTGTCGCGATTTTTGCCGCCGGAGTCAGTCTCGTGCTTTCGCGCAAGATAAGCCAGCCCATCGCGCAGATGAAGGAGACGGCCCAGCGTTTCGCCTCCGGGCAGTTCGAGCTTCGCGTACCGATCCCGAGACAGATGGAACTGGCCGAGCTTGCCCAGTCGCTAAACGAGATGGCCCGGCAACTCCAGGATAGGATCAATACGATCACCAGGCAGCGCAACGAGGTCGAGGCCATCCTGTCGAGCATGACCGAGGGCGTTCTGGCGGTGGACGCGGGAGGGTATATCGTCAGCATCAACCGGGCGGCGGCAAAGTTCCTCAATACCGATCCGACGGAGGCCAAGGGCCGCACGGTCGAGCAGGTCGTCCGCAACAGCGATTTTCAAGAGTTCATTCACGGCATTCTGAATGAGGAGCATCCGAGCCAGAGAGAAGTCGTGCTCTCCGGCCAGAAGGACCGGATCGTCAGGCTCAACGGCACCGCGCTGACCGACAGCCAGAATAACAGAAGCGGCGCCGTGGTCGTTATCAGTGATATGACCCGAATGCGCCGCCTCGAGGACGTCCGGCGCGATTTCGTCGCCAACGTCTCGCACGAGCTGAGAACGCCCATCACGTCGATCAAAGGATTCGCGGAAACACTTCTGGAGGGTGCTCTCAAGGAGCCGGAAAAGGCCGAGCGTTTTCTCCAGATCATCGCCAAGCATTCGGATCGTCTCAATGCGATTGTCGAAGACCTGTTGAGCTTGTCCAGCTTGGAAGTGGGCAGCCAAACAAGGAAGATCACTTTCGAGAGCGCTCCAATCCGCCCCGTACTCGATTCCGTCGTGGCAATGTCCACCATCAAGGCCGAAGACAAAGACATCGCTGTGGAGATCGATTGTGGCGGTGAGATCCACGCCAGGATCAATACCGTTTTGCTGGAACAGGCGGTTCTGAATCTTGTGGACAACGCGGTCAAGTACAGCGAGCCGAAAAGCCGCGTACGCATCGAGGCCCGTAAGGAAAGCGACATGATAACAATAGCGGTCCGCGACAGTGGGTGCGGGATCGCCAGGGAGCATCAGCATCGCATTTTCGAGCGGTTTTACGTCGTCGATAAGAGCCGCAGCCGTAAGCTCGGGGGCACCGGTTTGGGCCTGGCTATCGTCAAGCACATCGCCGAGGTGCACGGGGGATACGTAACACTTGAAAGCTCACCCGGATCAGGGAGCACTTTCACGATCCATTTGCCTGCCGATTAGTCTGGCGAAAGCCTCTTTTCACCCCTGATATCACACCATCGGCCGCCGTAAAGTCATATATCGAATCAGCCTCAAAACTTAATATTTTCCTCACATAACGCTCATACGCGTCTAATACTCCCGTCGTACCATCTTATAGGTAATCTGCCGAAAGAAGACCTATGAGAAAGGACGAGACTCATGGAACGGATGCAGAATCTTCTGTTCATCACGTTTGTGCTCAACGAACAGGAGCGGGAGCCTGACGTTCGCTGCTGCGGATGCAAGGAGATGATGTTCTCGGACTACAAGAAGCCAACGCACGTAAAGGGGCTTATCGAGTTCGAGGCCCGGTATGTACCGGTGGTCGATCCGAGCATCTGGCTGTGCGGCGAGCCGACGCGACTCGGCGACGACGCGTGCATTCTGGTTGTCGAGCACAGTTTCGAGCAGCGTCAGCTCAAGACGGGTATCTTCATACCGGACAGCGAGGAAATCATGAACCTGGCCGCAGGCGCTTTCAAACGTGGTGCCCCGAGTCAGACCAGCTTCAACATGCGTTTCGTTCTTGAAATTCCCAAGAATACGTTTGCGAATAAGTTCCTTTCGGACAGTCACTTAGCACTGAATCTCTGTGAGGAGCGAAAACGCATGGACGATGATTTCGCCGCCTTCCGAAAGATCGTTTCGCGGGGACTGGTATTCGCCTGAGCCTGCCCTGCATAGCTGCGAGCATTCCGGAGCGATTCGGTTTTGGGCCCGTTGAGCTCGAAACGTGGGGTGGCTACCTGCTTCGGGATATTAACATATTTCTAACATGAACATCCCTTGACATCTTCAGGCCGTCCGGTAGAGTTAGCCTCCGTAAATGTATGTCAGATCGTATGAATAGCACAATCAAGACTCTCTCGAAGATACTGCTTGTTGCAGGACTTCTCTATTGTTTTCTGGTTAGTATTGGCCTGATGGGAGCCGCGTTCAAAGGGTTCGGCAAAGGCTTTGCGGAGAGTTTGATCAAAACCACGTCCAATCCGTTCATTGGACTTTTCATAGGCATCCTTGCAACGAGTATCGTTCAGAGTTCCTCCACGACTACCTCTATTGTCGTGGGGATGGTAGGCTCCGGTGTGATGAAGGTTCCATCTGCGATCCCTATTGTCATGGGGGCCAATATTGGAACCACGGTCACGAATACGCTTGTCTCGTTAGGCCATGTCAGCCGAAGAGATGAGTTCAGACGCGCCATGAGTGCGGCGACGGTCCACGATTTTTTCAATTTGATGTGCGTGTCCGTCTTATTCCCCCTCGAGCTGCTGACAGGCTATCTCCAGAAATCGGCGACACTAATGAGTACGCTGTTCAAGGACGTCGGAGGCATCAAATTCACCAGCCCTATCAAGTTTGCCACCGAGCCTGCGGTCGAATCCATCCGAGATGGCGTTCTTTGGGCTTCTAAGCTCATATCCTCCAATAGCTTGTTCGCAAACATACTCGTGCTGGTCGTTTCAGTTCTCATTCTGTTTTTCTCGCTCTATTTCCTGGTCCGTGTAATGAGATCGTTAGTGGTCAAGCGGGCAGAAATCGTCCTGGATAACGTCATCAGCAGGAGCGCATTGCTGGGATTTCTCGCGGGGCTTTGCTTTACGGTTGTGGTCCAGAGCAGCTCGGTCACGACCTCATTGCTGGTTCCCTTGGTCGCCGCTGGCATTCTCACGGTCGAGGCGGCTTTCCCCATCACCATTGGCGCCAACATCGGAACGACAACGACCGCCATCCTGGCGTCATTCGCCACGGGGAGGATCGAGGCGGTGGTTATCGCATTCGCTCATTTTCTCTTCAATTTTACCGGAGCCGTCTTTATTTTTCCCATCCGACGGCTTAGAATGATCCCGATACGCTTGGCTTACTGGCTTGGAGATTTGGCCGCCGAAAAAAGAAGATATGCCATCGCCTACGTGTTGGGTGTGTTCTTTATTATTCCGTCATTGCTCATTCTTATATCCAAACTGTTTTAGACTTAGGTAAAGAGAATGTTTAAGGATTTGTTGAGTTTCTGGAGAGGCAAGGATTTTCTGGCCCAGGTCCTCGAAGACTTCAAGGCCATGCTTGATGATTCCGAGTCCATGTTCAAATCCGTTTGCGCTCGCCTTTTGGATAACAAGGATCAACCCGATCTGAGAGAGAAAATCTATGAGATAGACAAAACCGTCAATGACTTGCAGAAAGAAATACGCAAAAGGATCGTAGAACATCTGACCCTTCGGCCTTCAGTGGATACGACGGCTTGTCTGTTGCTGATGAGCGTGGTCAAGGACGCCGAGCGGCTCGGGGACTATGCCAAGAACCTTCTTCAGGTCACGGAATATCTGGAGAAACCGATCGACAAAGCCTTGTTTTCGCAATATTTCGATAGTGTGGACCAGGAACTTGTGGAGCTTTTTGAAAATACCAAACGGGCTTTCATCGAAACAGATTTGGATATGGCCAACTTGGCGTGGGACTACCACAAAAGAATCAGTAAGGGCTGTGACGAGATCGTAAAGAAGGTAGCGCAGAGTAATCTTACCGTGAACGAAGGCGTCTGCTTTGCCCTGATCGCCAGGTACTTTAAGCGTATCGGGTCCCATTTGACTAATATCGCCACGTCGGTGGTGTTACCGCTCAGCGACCTCGATTACTTCGACGAGAAAAGACAGGCCAAGTAAGCCCGACAAACGCTGTTTTTCAGGCTTTCGAGTCCTCACGCCGCCGACCCGAAAACACACGCCATTCAGAAATGTAGGTTAAACATTTCCAACCTATTGTTATTCCCGACGTACTCTTAGCGCATGGAGCGCGCGTGATGAACAGAACTGGACAAGGAGAACGAACATGAAGAAGATCATTCAGTGTGGAGTGTGGATAGTCGTTCTGATCATGAGCACCCGAGCGACGGGTGCGGCCAAGCTCCATATCGAAGGTTCGACCACCGTGGGGCCGATTGCCGACGGTTTCGCCGAGGTATTCCAGGATATGTACCCGGATGTGACGATCACCGTCAACAAGAGCGGTAGTGGCACCGGGGCGGCGGCGCTCATCGACGGTCGATGTGATATCGCCACGATGAGCCGTTTTATGAAGAAGCAGGAATTCAAGGATGCGGTAGCGAAAAACGTATTTCCGGTGGCTCACGTCATAGCGATGGACGGCGTTTGCATAATCGTTCATCCGTCGAACCCGATTGGCGCGTTAACGTCCGACCAGGTCCGCGATATCTACCTGGGCAAGATCAAGAACTGGAATCAACTGGGCGGTCCCAATCTTTCGATTGTGGCGATCAGTCGCGATACGGCTTCCGGAACGTATGATACGTTCGAGAACTTCATCATGAAAGAAGCGAAGCTGGCTTCGAGCGTCGAGTACGTCAGTACGAATCCCCAGGCTTTTGCGAGGGTGAAGAGCACGCCCGGGGCCATCGGCTACGTAGGTTTCGGTTTTGTCCAGACCGGCGTCAAAGCCCTGGTCCTGGACGGGATCAAACCTACGAGAGGGACGATTCTAAGCGGCAAGTACCCCGTCTCCAGACCGCTGTTCATGTTCACAAACGGCTATCCGGAGCTTGGCTCCATGACCCACAAGTTTGTGACGTTCTATCTGACGGAGAGAGGTCAGGAGGTAATCGAGGATAAAGGATTCGTTCCCGTAACCCGCTATTAGGAACGGCAGATTATTCTTCTTCCCGACATAAGAGGCAGGATGAGAACCCATAAGACCGAGCAGTCAGGTTCACCAGCGGCCGCCTACAACCCCGATCCGGGTGCCGGACTCGTGCTGACCTATGGACAGGATCTGAAGGGCTACCTGTTCAAGCACTTGGGACGCCTGGGCCTTTTCATCCTCACCAGCACGTCGGTATTGGCGGTGTTCCTGATCTTTCTCTTTGTGGTCATGGAGGCGCTGCCCTTCCTTGGCCGGTTCAACGTCGTCGAATTCCTGACCAGCAGGGCCTGGTACCCCGAACACCAGCCCAATCCTGAATTCGGCGTCCTGGCCCTGATCGTCGGTTCGGTGTACGTAACGGCGGCGGCACTGGTCTTTTCGGTTCCCGTCGGCCTGCTGGTTGCAGTCTTCCTGAGTGACGTCGTATCATTCCGAGTGAGCACCGTCGTCAAACCGATCATCGAAAGACTCGCGGCGATTCCCTCCGTGGCTTACGGATTCTTCGCTGTCCTGGTCCTGGCGCCCTGGTTGCAGGAACACCTCGGCTTCGCCACGGGAACCAACGCGCTGAACGCCTCCCTGCTGCTTTCGATCATGGCGCTTCCGACGATCATCAGTGTGGCCCAGGATTCGATTTCCGCAACGGGCAGGGAACTCAGGGAGGCCTCGTATGCACTTGGCGCGACCCGCGTCGAGACCATCTTCAGGGTCGTCATACCCGCGGCGCACAGCGGGATCATTGCCGCAATCGTCTTGGGAATGATGCGTGCGGTCGGAGAGACCATGGTCGTCTGGATGGCATCGGGCAACGCCAGTCAGATACCGCACCCCTGGTGGGATTTGTCCCAATCCGTCAGGACAATGACGGCTACCATCGCCGGCGACATGGGCGAGACGGAGAAAGGCTCCGACCACTACCGGGCGCTCTTCACCGTCGGCCTGCTGCTGCTCGTCATGACGTTTCTGTTGAATATCGTCAGTGAGTTCTTCCTGACCCGTGCGAAAAAGGCTTCGGGGGAGTCGTGAAATGCGATCCGCATACCGCACGCTATTTGACAAAGCCTTCACCGTGATAACGGCCCTGTCGGCCCTTCTCCTGGTGGTCGTGCTGGCCGTGGTGCTTGGTCCGATGCTCCGGCGGGGGATGGGCGCGGTTGTGTTCAAAGGGACGGTCGAGTTTCGCAAGATGCAATTAGCGGAATTCGGGCACGGGCGGGAGGCGGAAGTCCGGGCCGAATCGGACAAGACGGAGGCGGCTCGCAATCGCGTGTACGAGATTCTCGACGCCTTCAAGAGCGGGGTGGATACCGAGACCCTGACGGACGAGGCCAAGGAAATCTACCGCGCGTTCGGCAAGGAGCTTCAACGCAAGGGAGTTGTTCGCGAGGAGTATACCGCGCTTCGCTCGTTAGCCAGGGATATCCGCAACAAGCTCTTGGACGCCTTTTCGAGCACCGATATCAAACAGGTGCAAGAAGATGCGAAATACGTTTTGCAGTACGAGGGGGACGAACGCTTCAGGGGCACCGCCGCGGAGGGTTTCTTTTCCCTGGCAAGGCAATATGAGAAAGCCGCCACCGCGACGGATTTGAGCAAGAGGGACGAATACGCTCAGGAGCTGGACCAGGTCGAGCAAGTGATAAAGGGCTTGTTCGGTCCACGCCCGAAAGAAGACAAGCCGGCTCTGGCTCAATTCCGCTACGGTGCGACGCGGTGGGACCAGGCTCAGGACTTGCTGCACAGACTGCTCTGGAAGGAGCAATGGGTGCCGGCGGAATCGGGCAAGTCTCTGGTCAAGA
>CAYZAH010000091.1:0-10055 GCA_964475805.1 uncultured Pirellulales bacterium
CTCCGATATTCGTACCGATGATGATATTGAAGTAGTGAAGATCGAAGGTATCCACAGACCTTCCACGGTTGAAGTCGTGGTCTCTGTAGTCAACCGCAGCGTATCCGTGGACATAAGGTTCAAAACCGAGTTGCTCCAATTGAGTGCCAAACCAGCCGGGCCTACCGGTTCTGATGTCAATATCCATAAGTTCCTCGAGGCTCATATCATAGATGTCTTCGGAGGGATTGGCACGGTCAATCCCCACGAACTCCTGGGCCCGCGAGGCTTGAGTTGATACGAAGATCAGGAAGATGACGGACAGAATCCGCCTGACGAATCCGGAACCCGGTTGTCGCAAGCGGCGTTCTATTTGCCTGGGCTGTTCACAGTACGTCATCGAGTGGGTATTCGACGGATTTGTGAGGGTGCTTCAGTCGAACGGCTGAATAGTGCCGCCTGTAAAGCATTTCCAGGAAAAGCCCGGTCGCAAACAAGGAATTTCCTGGAAGTTGTCTCTTCTTCCGTCAGTGCGGCGACGGCAAAGTCCAGGATGAAGAATCTTCTTCCCATTGCCCGAGTTTTCTGGTAGAAGTGCGACACGATGGAAGTGGCTGTACAAAAATCTCGTTTGAAAGGTACGGTGGCGATTCCCGCGTCGAAGTCGCATACGATTCGCGCGGTTGCCGTCGCCTCGCTGGCGGCGGGGCAGAGCCTCATCCACAACCCATTGGATTCCAGCGATGCGCAGGCCGCCGTAACCTGCTACAGCGCGCTCGGTGCGAAGATCGACACATCCGATCCCCAGCTTTGGCGGGTCACAGGTACGGGTGGTCGGGTCGGCCCTTCCGATGAGATCATCGATGTGGCCAATTCGGGCACGACCTTGCGCATCGCTATGGGTTCGGCGGCTTTGGCAGAGCCGGGTTGCAAGACCACCTTCACAGGCGATGAGCAAATCCAGTCCCGCCCGGTCGGACCGCTGATCAACTCGCTCAACGATCTGGGAGCGAAAGTCGTCAGTCTGAAGGACAACGGCAAAGCGCCCGTGGAAGTCGGCGGAAAGCTGGCGGGGGGCAAGACGACGATTGCCGCGTTGACGAGTCAGTACGTATCGAGTTTGCTCCTGTGTACCCCTCTGGCGGCCCATGATACCGAGATAGACGTGACCCTCCTTAATGAGCCGGGTTACGTGCAAATGACGCTTGACTGGCTCGACAAACAGGGAATCGCGTACGAGAACCAACAGATGCGCCGCTTCGCAATCAAGGGCAATCAGAGTTACAAGGCTTTCGACGCTGCTGTGCCCGCCGATTTCTCCAGTGCCACCTTCTTCCTATGTGCGGCGGCCCTGGTCGGCGATGGCGTGACTCTGCTCGGGCTTGATTTCTCTGACAGTCAGCCGGACAAGGCCGTGGTCGATTATCTGCGGGCGATGGGCGCTGATATTGAGGTCGGGGCTGATGCGATCACGGTCAAGGCGTCGGCATTGCATGGAACCGAAATCGACATGAATCAAACCCCCGATGCTTTGCCTGCGATGGCAGTGACGGCTGCCTTTGCCGAGGGAACGACAAAGCTGGTCAATGTTCCCCAGGCGCGAAGCAAGGAGACCGACCGCATCGCGTGCATGGCCGAAGAGTTGAAGAAGATGGGCGTGGAGGCCGAAGAGCTGGCTGACGGCCTTATCGTACGGCACAGCAAACCCAGGCCGGCCCGATTGCACGGCTGGGCGGACCACCGAATCGTCATGGCCTTGTCCTTGGCGGGTCTGGTTATGGACGGCCCGACTACGATTGATACGGCCGAAGCTATCAGGGTGACGTTTCCCCGGTATGTGGAATTGATGAAAAGCCTCGGCGCAAAGATGGAATTAAGAAGTGCCTAAAGTTGAGAGTGACTGAAGTGACTAAAATTGTGTGCCGCGCCGCAGCACTTTGGTTCATTTTAGTCACTCGGGTCATTGTGAATCCTCTTATAAGGAGATGATGCGAAAATGATTGGTTGTCATATTGGGCGCATATTTCAAGTCACAGTGGCGGGGGGATCTTATCAAGAGGGCCTGACGTCTGTTCTTGAGGGCGTTCCGCCCGGCATGTTGCTGAGCGAACAGGAAATCTACGGCGATCTCCTTTTGCGCAAGCCGGGAGCGGATGAGTTGAGCAGTCCGCGGAAGGAGCCGGACCTTCCGATCATCTACTCGGGCCTCAACGCGGCGGATACAATCGAAAATGCCGGCAACAAGAACCACACGAACGGCACGCCGCTGGCGATTCTTATCCCGAACCTGGATCGGCACTTCATTCACATCAAGCAATATCAAGATACGAATCGGACGCCTCGCCCGGGGCACGCCTCTTACGCGACGTTCATGAAATACGGCCCAGATGACGACGCGATCGGCGCCGGTTTCTTCAGCGGGCGCTACACCTCGACGATTGTGGCCGCCGGCTACGTTGCAAAGAAGGTACTGAAGAAGTGCGGCATCAACGTGTTTTCCTACGTCAAGGAGATTGCCGGAGTACGCTGCCCGGACATCGATGCTCAAAAGGCGTTGAATTACACTGATGCTTACAAAACCATGCGGCGAGACCTGGATGCGTTCTATCAAGAGGTCTACGTCAAAGGCCGGATCAATATGGAGATGCGTTTTCTGGAGAAGACGCGCATCCTGGCGGAAATCGAGCAGCAGATTGATGAGATTCGAGCCAAGACTCCACAACTTGCGCCCGACGCCATCCGGGACAAGTACGACGTTCATCCCATCGTCAATTGCCCCGACATCGACGCTGCCCAAGGCATGGTAGATGCGTGTAATCGCGTGGCCGCCACGGGTGATTCAGTCGGCGGGGTCGTCGAGGTCATGGTAACCGGCGTGCCGGCTGGTCTGGGCGAACCCGTCTTCTACAAGCTCGACGGCGAATTAGGCAAGATGCTCGGCATCGGAGCCGTCAAGGGCGTCGAGGTCGGTGCCGGCTTTGCCGTCAAGGACATGACGGGCTTCAAGAACAACGACCAAATGCGATCCGAGGACGGCAAGATCGTTTTCGAGTCGAACAACGCCGGCGGAATCACGGGCGGCGTCTCCACCGGCCAGCCGATAGTCGTACGCCTGACCGTCAAACCCACGCCCACCATCGATAAGCCGCAGAAGACGATCGACAAGTACACGATGGAGAACAAGGAACTTGCGGCGATCACTCGGCGCGATCCAACGATCGTGGCTCGTATCTGGCCCGTGGCCGAGAACTACACGGCCATGGTCATCCTCGACCATTTGATGGCACACTACGGCTACCAAGCCGTGAAGAACAAGATCGCTGGTTGATGAGTTTCGGTTTTCGATTGCAGGCCCCATGTGAGCGGCAAGCTGACTTGGGGCAATCGAGAATTGAGAATCGCAAATACAAAATCGGCCGCCTTGAGAACATCAACCTCAAGGCGGCCGAATGTTTGTTCATTTAGTTAAGGCAAGAGCGTCATGACCTCGGTAGTGGACCAGCCCGTCACATTGCCCCATTGATCTCGTGCCCTGACACGGAACAAAAGCCTCTGTCCCTTTCGACCGACCACGACGGTGTAGTCCGTGGCCGCGATCCACCCACTGCTGAAGCCGGGCTCGGTGATACACTCGAAGTAGTACTCCACCGGTCCGCCACCAGCGTCGGTTGCAACCACGGCCCTCATCGTAGCCGAATAGTCGAACGTTCCGGTGCCGGCGATCTCACGAGGCAACCCGTCGAACCCGTTGGCGTCCGCGACCATGTCCCACTCCATCGGATTGGGATCGGGAGGCGTCGTATCCGCCAGCGCCGGGGTCGTCACAAGCACGGTGTTCGACCACGGGGTCATATTCAGCAGACTCGACCTGTCTCTGGCCCTGACTCGATAGCCGTACTCCGTCTCGGGGGCAAGATTGACGTCCGTGAAGTTCGGGTCCGTTATCCAGCCGCTGTCGTGACCGTTGCCCACGACGTTCTCGAAGTAGTATTCCACTCCGCCGTCATCATATGCAGTTGTTGAGACCATCGTGACCGAGGTCGGCGTCAGAGCGGTGATGCTCTCGATATACGGTGCCGGTACGGGCGGTATGTTGTCGCGACCTGCATAGCGAATCTCCGACCATTCCGTCTTGTTGCCGGGCTCGCCCGTACCATCGTCCGGAATCCTCGGGACGCCGTCGCGAGCTCTGACTCTGTAACCGTACTCGACGTCGGGCGACAGGCCGGTGTCCGTATAGGTCGGGCTTGATTGCCAGCCGCTGTCGTGGCAGCCGACGTCGCCGATGCAGTCGAAGTAGTACTCGACGGGCCAGCCCCAGGCGTCGAAGGCGGTCGCAGCCGTCATGCTGATGGACGACCCTCCAGCCAGGTATGGCTCGACGTCCCATTGCATCGGATTAGGCGTCGGGGCCTCGGAATCGAAGACGAGCCAGCAGTCGGCGAGGAACAGGATGTCTCTGAAGTCGACACGTGTGTCGGACGTCAGGTCCGCGCCCTGGCACCAACCGTTCTCTTTGGAGCAGCCGTTATCAAGCCATGCCTCTGCGACTTTCGCGTAATCCTGGAAGTTGATGACGCCGTCGAAGACGAGGTCGCACAATTTGCACGGCTGCGTGACCGAGTGATGATAACCCATGTCCACGATGCCTGCGTCGGAGACTTCGTCGGTTCGCGTTGTGTAGTGCCACATACCGGTATTCGTCGCGTAATCACTGCCGGCGTCCACGCACGGACTGGTGCGCGCCTGGCCGGCCTGGATCTGACTGAGATAGTAGCCACCTTCCGGTCCATCTACGAACAGCGGGTCTTTGTCGATATTACCCTGGCCCCAATTGAGCGTGCAGCCGGACTCCACAAAAACGCCGGCTTGGCCGTTTTTGACGTCGCTGTAGGAAATGGACAGTGCCGCCGGCCGCGGGTCGTACTCGAAGCCCGTGGCAACGACAATGGCCTTGCCCGTCACCGCGAAGTTGTCCCAGAAGATGCTGTCGGTAACGACGCAGTTGCTTTCGTACGAGCAGTAGAGACCGCCGCCGAAGCTCAGGTCATTGGGCTCGCCAATATTGTCGATCGTGGCATTGCCCGCGAAGGTACAGTTCGTGATCGCCAAGCCCGTGTACCAGTTGGCGGAGATACCACCACCGTCTCTGCCGGCCAGGTTGCTTGTGAACAGGCCGTCGGTGAACGACGCGCCGCTCACGTCACGCAGGTACGCACCGCCTCCGGAGAAATCGGCCTGATTCTCGCTGATGTTGCAGTCCTGGATGTTGATCCCGCCTTGCCAGCAGTACAGACCGCCGCCGCTGGCAAGAATGTTCAGGATGCCATTATCGGGATCGTTGGGATCGGCGCTCGCCCGGTTATTCGCAATCCTGGTGCCCGTCATGTCCACTGAACTGTTCACGGCGAGGAGTCCACCGCCGCGCAGTGCCGTATTGGAGATAACATCGCAATCGACAATCGTTGTCTCTGTTGTGACAATATATGCACCACCGCCGGAGTCCGCTTCGTTGTCCACGAAGTTGCAGTCCATGAACGTGATCGCGGCGCTCTTCTCGGCGGCCACACCGCCGCCATAACCGATATAGGGATCCAGCCGATGGTTCGGATCCACGCCCGCGACGATGCCGGAAGCGACGTTGTTTTCAAAGGTACAGTCTTTGAACGTCACTCTCGAATCGGCGGCACAGTAGACACCCGCTCCGTACGTCGGCATCTCGAAGGACGCAATAGGTTCGAGCGTCCGGCCGGTTCCGATTGCTCCGCCGACTCCACTGACTCCGCCGAACGTGCGGTTGCCTCTGATCTGGCAGCTCTCGAAGGTGACGTGGCTGCCCCGATCGCAATAGGCGCCTCCGCCGTACGCGGAGTAGTACCGGTAGTCGCCGAGGTAGGAGACGAGGTTCGGCTCACCGTAAATGGGCCCGTACGTCGGAGCATAGTCCCATACGAAGACTTCCCACAGATTCCCGGTCACAAACCTGGCATTCAAGTTGTTCGGATTGTAATACGTGGCCTGAGACCGACTCCAGTTGCCTCCGTAGTTGGCGTACCCGCCCTGAGCGTCATAATCGCCGCCGTTTCCACCGTCGCCGCCGTGGGCTACGTTGTTCTCAATGATGCAGTTGATGAACCTGGGATTGCTGCCCGGACCGCACCACACGGCGCCGCCCTGTGCCCAGCCGCCCCAGCCGCCTCGGCCCGCGTTCCCCGTGGTGTCGGCGTTGTCACCGTTTCCACCGTCACCTGCGTTCACCAAGTTGTTCCTCAGGACGCAGTTCTTGATGATGGGACTGGCGCCTGGGTTGATGATGATAGCCGCTCCCTGGCCGGGTGCGCCGTCTTCGCCGTTCGGGTGGCCCTGGGTACGGTCGCCGTCATTACCGTTGGCCCATTGTCCGCCGCAATTTTGCAGCGTAAAGCCGTTCAAGACGGTCTTGGAATCCGTGTTGGCCGAGAAATATATGCCTATGTTGGGCAGATTGCCCGATGCGAGGTATCCGTCAATGACCGTGGCCGCGACGCAGCACGGATCGTCCGGACTCCTCGACGTGATCGTGACGGACTTGTCTACTACCAGACCGATGCCTCCGTACGAGCCGAAGTACGTGCCGGGATCGACGACAATGGTGTCGCCGTTTCTGGCGTTGTTGACCGCTTCCTGGATCGTCGGATAGTTGCCGGGCACCGTGACGGTTTTGCCCGCGCCTTTGACGAACTCGACGGTCACGACCTTGTCGGAGTCCATTGTAACCGTATTGGTCAGAGCACGCGTACTGTCGTCGTCGGTGCCGGTCCACGCGACCTGATATCCCGGATCGGTAGTGGCCCGCAGGGTGACAACGGTGAACTTGTTGAAGGCCCCGCCGCCTCGTGGCTTGACCGTCCCGTGCTCACCACCGATGACCTTTACCGTCAGTGTGTACTTGTCGGAGCCGATGGTGTAATGGAAGCCGATGTCGACAGTGCCGGCGTCGCCTACGCTGTCCGTTCGCGTGGTGTAGTTATTGAGGCCGAGAGCCGCCGCCGAGGTGCTGCCCGCGTCAACGCACGGGCTTTCGACTTGCTGTCCGGCAGCAGTCTGGCTCAGGTAGTACGATATGGCAAAGAGCGGATCGGCGTCGAGATTCCCGTTGCCCCAGTTGAGGGTGCGCCCGGGCTCGATATGAATCGCGTCCTGGCTGCGCCCGCCCTGGACATCGGAATACGAGACCGTGAGCGTTGCCGGCCTTTCGAGGTACGCCGGGTCGGCATCGCTGCCGATCGCAATCTGGTTGCCCTTGGCCGCCATGTTGTCCCAGACGATACTGTTCTTCAGGGTCGTCTGACTTTGATAGGAGCAGGACAGGCCGCCCCCCTTGCCGTGATTGGCGTTGGTCGGATCGACCGCTGTGTTGTTCGCAATAGTGCAGTTGGAAATAGTCGGCGCCGCGAACCAGTAGGAGACGATTCCGCCGCCGTCAAGGACCGCCGAGTTTCCTTTGACCAGACAGTTCTGGAGATGGGGCTGACTCGGGTCGCCGCCGAAGTAGACGCCACCTCCCGAACCGGCCGACGAGTTGTCGGTGATGAAGCAATCTTCGATCTGAGCGTCGGAGGACCAGCAGAAGATGCCGCCGCCGCCGCCGTAGGGTCTCTCGTAATCGAGGTAATAGTAGTACTGCTGATAGATGATGTCATCCGGCATGAAGTAACGTGTCTTGGCCGTATTGCGGATGATGCTGGTGCCCTTAATGACGGGCGTGCCCGCGGTCCAGTATAAGCCGCCTCCATGCTCGGCTGTGTTGCTGCTGACGACCGAACCGGATATGGCAATGTCCGCTTCCTCGCCGTGCCAGTACAAACCACCGCCGAACGCGGCTTCGTTGCCGGCAAAGTAGCTGTCGTTGATCGTTATCTTGTTGCCGTTGTACCACAAGAACGTGTCCGGATCCCAGACACCTCCACCATAGAGGGCGCCGCCCGAGGCATAACGAGCCACGCTCGAGTTGCCGATGAAGTTGGTCCGGGTAATGTCAAATGTCGAATCGGTCAGGCAGAACAGACCTCCTCCGGCATCGCCTGATGAGTTGTCAATGTAGTTGCAGTCGGCGATCTGAGCAGTACACAGTGCGTTAAAGAACTGGCCACCGCCGCCTCCGGTGAAGCCGGCAAGATTGCCTGTGAAGTTGCACCGATTCAGTACCGCGTTGCACTCCCGTTGGTAGTACTCGCCACCGCCATCGAGACCGCTGGCATCGTATTGCCTCGAAGAGTTGTAGCTAATCGTGCAGCCGGTCAGGTTGATCGAGCAGCCGGTGTCGTAGTAGTTGGCACCGCCGTAGCCCGAGGTGAAACTCGTCATGACCGGGCCGTTTGCGCCCGCTTCGCCGGCCGAGCCGTCGGTTGTGCCGCCGGCGCCGCCCTGGCCGCCAGTACCCGGACCCAAGGCGTTGGGGTCGTTCGGATCAGAGGCTCCGGGAGGGCCACCGCCGCCACCGTCGCCGCCGGTTCCGCCGTTGCCGCCGGCCGCGTCCGCTTCACCGTCACCGCCAATGCCGCCGGTTCCGCCGTCGCCGCCGCCGTAGGTGTAGGTCGGGACGATGGTGTTCGCCAGGCAATAGCTGATCGACGTATCGTTTATGTCCACCTGAGACTCTTCGCCGAAGTAGATGGCGCCGGCCCACGAGCGTGGACCGTTGACGCCCATGTCGCCACCTTTTCCGCCGTCACCGCCGTTACCGCCGGCGCCGGGCAGACCGTCGCCGCCGTCTGCACCGTCGGCCTCACCGGAACCGCCGCCGGCGCCTGCACCGGCTGCTGCACCGATACCACCGTTGCCACCGTTACCGGCATTTCCTCCGACGTTACCTAATCCCTGCGTGGTCATGCAGTTAATAATCTTGCAGAAGCGTATCGTGGGCTTACAGTTGGCTCCGAAGTAGATGGCGCCGCCGAGGGCTTCGCCGCCGTCGCCACCTTTCCCACCGTCTCCGCCTATTCCGCCATTTCCGCCGGGACCACCGTCGCCGCCGGCGCCGCCGGCGCCACCATTGCCCTGTGGTCCATCTCCGAGACCTTCGCCACCGTTTTGGCCGGGCTGACCGTCCTGGCCGGGTTGACCGGCTTGACCGTCCTGGCCATCTTGGCCTTGGCCGCCGAAACCTCCATTTCCGCCGATGGCCTGGCAATTGATAATCGTACAATTAAGAATGATTGGATTGCTTTCGTCGGCGAAATACATCGCACCGCCATAGGAGACGCCGCCTTTTCCGCCGTTGTAGCCGGGAGCGCCGTCCGTGCCGTCCGCGCCGGGTTCGCCGGGCTCGCCGGGCGCACCATCCGCGCCATTGAAGCCGGGTTCGTTGATCACGGCGTTGGGATCGTTCGCATCAGGCTGCTCGGGCCTGTTGGGATCGATCGGCGCCCAATCGTTCGCATCGTTCGGATCGGGCAAGCGAGGATCCGGTTCTTGAGGCAGTGGATCCAGCGGATCCAACGGATCCGGCGGCGCATCGGGGGCGGGGAATACGAACGAGCCGTCCTCGCCGTTCTGGCCCCTCGATACGATATCCTGAATCACCAGGTTCGAGAGCGTCGGGCTGCTTCCACCGAGGCAGGAAATAGCCCCGCCGAGAGCGTCCGCGCCGTTTGCGCCTGTTCCGCCTGTACTCGGAGCGGGAACCAGGCCCGTGTCACCGGGTCCCTGAATAGTGAAGCCGTCCACGACCGAATCGTGGCCCTCACCGCTCTGGAAGATAAAGGCGGGGGCACCAAATGTATTGATAACCGTAGCCGCAACGGTGCAGGGATCGTCGGGGTGCTCGCTGGCGACGGTTATCGCCTTACCCTGGAAGTCGAAGCTTCCGGAATACGAACCCGCCGAGACAACAACCTGGTCACCGTGCGTGTAAGCAGCGTCGATCGCGGCTCCAATCGTCGGGTATTGTCCTGGAACATGCAAGCTCTTCGGCTGCCGGAACAGGACAGTAACGTTTTTGTCGGAATCAATCGTGACTGTATTCGTGTTGGTCCAGGATGTGTCGTCATCCGTGCCGGACCAGCGGTCAACGATATAGGTGGTATCCGGAGTGG
>CAYZAH010000092.1:0-10016 GCA_964475805.1 uncultured Pirellulales bacterium
CTGGCAGCCGGGCGAAGCGGGAGCGGGGGATTTCAAAGTCGGTAACGTGGAAGTCTTCGATGAACTTCTTCAATGCCTGGTGTCTTTCCGGGACGATGGTGAGCGAGCCGTCATCGTTCACTTCCGGCAGCAAGTAGCTTGGGATCGGCGGGTTGATACGATGCTCGGCCATCGCACGGCAATAGTTCATTTCGATTTCCCTGGCCTTATCCGACCCTTGCTTGACGTCGAAGTATCGTGCCACGTTGCTGAAGCTGCCAAAGTGGTTCCTGTGGGTAGGTCCGTCCGGCAGGGCAAAATCCCATACCGTGACGGTCACGGGAATCCGCTCGGAAATCCCGCCTCGTGCCGAAACACGGAGCTCTCCCTTGTACACGCCTGCGCGAACGGTCTTGGGCACGTGCACGTCAATCCACAGAGGTTGATTTTGGCCCTTGAAGACACCGAACGGCACCGCGCACATGTCGTACCCGCTTCGGGTCATGGGTTCGCCCCATCTCTTGCGGCTCTCGGTGAGAGGTTCAATGGGCTGGCCCGTTACGGGATTGATGAACGGAACGAGCGGGTCCGGATAGAGTCCCGGCGGCAATTCGGCGCGGGGCGTCGAGATTCTGACTCGAACGTATTCCTCTCTAAAAAGCTTGATGTTCTCTTTGTCGATTTTGGAGCCGCCCGGCCCCGCCAGGTCGGACATTTCCACTTTGGTGACGGTGATGTTCTCGGCGGGCGCAGAGACAACGACCTGGAAAGACTCCACTTCATTTTTCGCCGAAGAAATCTCAGCGGAGGCGGTTCCGAAGGCTTCCTGATCCTGGCCGATTCTTTCCATGCTGTTCAGAGCCGTCAGGGCCATCTTGTCCCCGGCTAAAGCATAGCCGGACAAACCAAGAATCAATATGGCAAAGACAGCTAAAACACTTCTAATTTTCATCGTGTTCCCTTTCTCAAAAGAAGACTCAATGCAGCGAAATAATCTGGCATTGTCCCGGTGTGGCGGCGATTTCGATTTTTTCGTCGCCGACGGTGATTTCTACCGGGTCGCTCGTCTCTTTGAAATCCGTTCGGCGCACGAGCAAACGATCATCGAGCTTCAAAGCCGAAACAACCGTGCCCGGCTGTTTGGGAACGTCGAAAAGAATCGGCGTTCCTTCGGAGAGGAACCGGCCGTACTGCTGGGCTTGTGCGTAGACTTGATGCAAGAGCCGGATTTCCTTGGCGGCCTCCTGGTTGCGGCACCAGAGGAAGAACGTATCCGTCCCCCTCAATAACATGTGCCATAGCAATTCCTGATATTTGTCTTCGCTGAATTGTTTCGCCTGACCGGGGTTGTCATCGGACTCGATGGTGTGCCAATGCACGAAGCTGATGATAGGTATTTCGTTCGGGGTGTGGCTTCCGACGTTGCTGGCGACCAGCAGCATATTATAGAACCAGCGATAGTCGGTGTCGGCGTAGGCGTACCAATCGAAGATTCGTCGCCACGTGTAGACGACCGGCATGGCGAACGTGTAGCCGGTTTCGGGGAACTCATCATACCATTTTCTGTACCTGGCCCGCTGGTCGACCTGACAGGGTTGTCCATCGACGTAATACTCGTAATAGTCATACCAATAGCGGTAGCCGTCGTGGGGATAGACGCCATAGTTGCCCACGAGAACTCCGGGGAAAGCCTGCTTTACCGGCTCGGCGTAGACCTCACGCTGCAACTCACACCTGAGATGTCGAAGGACCTCTTGAAAATGCTCGAAGTTGTCGATGTCCTGAATATTCTGACGACAGCGCCGGCAGCGTTTGGAGGCGGCCTGCGCCCCATTGAATTCGATCGGCCCGTCAATCTCCCAATCCGCGAAGATGAAGTCAACGTTCAAACCGTTCTTCTTAAACGCCCGGATGAAATACTCGATCTGCTCCTTTATGGCGGGCCGGCGGAAATCAATCGCGAACGGACAGCCCATCTTGTGGTTGCCGAACGAGGTGTCCCAGAAGGGCCGGCCTTCGTCATCGACGTGGGCCGTTCGCTCGTCACCATTGAAGAATGAGTAAAGACAGGACGTGGCGTTGATATTCACTCGCAAGCCCAGTTTCTTCTGAGCCTCGGCCACTGCCAGCGATTGCGCCAGACTCTTCTCACGCTTGCCCGGGTTCCAGGACGTGACCAATCCGATACCTCGCCCATTGAGTTGTTCGAGCAGCTCTCGGGCGGCGTCCTGATCGAGCAGGCCCGGATTCATGGCTTGCCAGAGATAGAGCGGCAGACGCTTGCCTCTGTCGAATTCGAGTGGTTTCGTCGCGTCCAATACGGTTTGGATATGTTCCGGCCATTTTGCCTTCGGTGGGTCCGCGCCGTATGAAGGGATCGCAGCGCCGACAAGGCTCATCGTTAGCCACGTGATTAGTACGCCGTAGGTTTTCATTCTGAATAGCCTGCCCATGTCTTACGCCCTCCCTGAGTATAGATTGTACGCTTGAGCAATCTGCCCGGCCAGCTTTTTCTTATCACGTCCAGCCCGTTTACTTTTGCAGCGCAGCGATTATCTTCTTGTTGGCGGCGGGAAATGCGAAGTTCTTCAGTTGTTTCGGATATACCCACCTGCAATCCACACAAGAGTGGCACTTCGGCGTTCCTGATACGTGAGTGCACTCGAAAGCATGAAGCGTCACTGTAAAGTGAGAGTAGGCGTGTTGCACCGTGACGAGCGGGCGTTTGATTCGGATTGAAATTCCCAGTTCCTCGCGGACCTCCCGCTTCAAGGCTCCCGGGAGCGTCTCACCATTCTCGATTTTTCCGCCGGGGAATTCCCACAGCCCTCCGAGCAACCCGGTCGGCTTGCGCTTGTCGATCAGAATCCTGTCGTTCTTGTAGATCACGGCGACGACGACCTCCTGGTGGGGCAAGGGTGATCTGCTTGTTCGGTAGGGGAGTGACTCTTGCTCGGCGTGCTCCCTGGCGAGGCAAATTTTCCGAAGGGGACAGACCTCACAATTCGGTCTTCTCGGTAAACAGACAGTCGCCCCCAATTCCATCAGCGCCTGATTGAAGAGGCCCGCTCGGCCGGAAGGTAGAAGCTCTTGGGCTAAGTGCCAGAGACGTTTTTGCACCGCACCGGACTTCGGGTCTTCACGAATGCGAAAAACGCGACACAGGACGCGAATCACATTTCCATCGACGAGCGGTTCGTCCTTGTTGAAAGCGATGCTGGCAATCGCCCCGGCGGTGTACCGGCCAACACCCGGAAGGGAGAGCAAGGCGTCTTTGGAGTCGGGCACGTTCCCACCATGATCTCGAACAATCGTCTTCGCCGCTTGGTGCAAGTTCCTGGCACGAGAATAATAACCCAATCCTTCCCATAGTTTCAGAACCGTGTCGGTTCTCGCTCGGGCCAATCGCCGGACCGTGGGAAAGCGTTTCATGAAACGGTGATAGTAAGGCTCGACGGTATCGACCTGTGTCTGTTGGAGCATGATTTCCGAGACCCATATAGCGTACGGATCCTTCGTCTTCCGCCAGGGCAGATCGCGGGCGTTCTTGCGAAACCATCTGAGCAGTAACGGGGGAACTTCCTTGTATCGTGGAGGTAGCTGCATACGTCCGAGGTCACATTTCCGACGACAAAATTCCTTGGTGGTATTCGGCGATGTGCAGCATACTTGATACTGGGCTTTCGTGTCAAGGCGGCAGGTTCTCGCCCGGCGCAAAGAAACGGGGCCTATGCCGGAAAACCAGCACAGGCCCCGAACTGAGACAGAATTTCACTTAAAGGCTCGGTCCTCAGTCGGTGACCGTGATATAGTCCACGTCGAACGCCGTGGTACCGCCGGTTCCGGAGGAGCCGATGGCGATGTACGGGACATCCTTCTCCGTACCGCCGCCCATCGTAACATCGAACGTCTGCGCCGGGCCGCCGTTGGCGGAGATCGTCACCACGTGGGTGCCCGCACCGCCGGGAGCGATGTCAATCACGAAGGTGTTCCACTGGGTCGCATCTTCGATCGCCAGCATGTTCACCGCCGTGGCCGTGGCTGCAGCGTCCGTGTCCACGTCGCCCGAAGGCTCAGTGCCGACCAGGTTGTTCATAACCAGCAGGTCGGTCGCGGCGTCCGGGAAGTCCGCCTCACCGGCCTTGGCCAGGGAGAACGAGATGATACCCGTTCCGTCGGAGATGCCGATCATGCCTTTGCCGTCATCTCTGATGTGGTAACCGATGCCGCCTTCCGGCCAGGCTGTCCCGTCGACCTGGTTATCCAAGGGCGCTGAGGTCGCCACGCGGATCCGCACCTCGAGTCTCGTCCCGTCCAGACCGATGCCGGTCTCGCGCGTGAAGTAGACCTTCCGGTTACTCGGATCAGAAAAGCCCAGACTCCGGGGATCGCCGATATCTTGGATACGCAAGAAAGCCACGTCGTCCTCGACCAGCGCTGATGCGCCGCCGGGCGCGCCGTCGGGGTCGCCGATGCCCGTGCCGTCCCATGCGTCGGAGCCGTTGTCGTGGTCCCAGGTGCCGTCAAGCGAATCATTGCCGGCCTCACCGGCGACAGCCGCGTCACCGTCATAAGTGTAGGAAATGCGGTTTCCGGCAAGATAAGAAATCTCAGCGGCAGTCAGAGCTCTGTCGTAGAAAACAACGTCATCCAAAGCACCATTCATTCTACGCGAAACCCAACTGTCATTGCCGTCACCGCCAAGGTAGATATTGCTGTTCCACAAGCAAGGGCCATGGGTAATCTTGTTGACGGATCCTGCCTCACCATTGATCCAGAACCTTGCGCTGTTGGGAAGGACGGTCAGAGCGGCGAAAGTCCAATCGTCCTCTGCGATCATGTCACCTCCGCGGAAGCTCCAAGACTCTGACATGTCATTCCAATGATAGGCCAATTGATAACCGAGGATATTGAAACCGGTGGCCAGACCAGGATCGCGTGTCATAATGAAGGCCGACCAGTCCGGCTGGGGACCGTTCGGCTTGATCCATCCGGCCATCGTGGCTTGGACAAGCTCCATATCCAATGGGGGGACTTCAACCAGAGTAGGTCCGACCAGCTCCACGGCGTTTCCATGGATACCCTCGACCCAGGCCGGGTCGCCATAGACAATGGTTCCATCGCGACCGTTGCCGGAAATATCACCCACAACGGCGCCTTCCCCTTCGTCACACGCCCACCAAGCCAAGAGACCGTCACTACCGGGATCAGCCGGGGTCACTCGATCTCCGGCGAGGTACATTACCTCACCCGGTGCCAGAGCGGTGTTGTACAGCCGGACCTCGTCCATGATTCCGTTGAAGTTGTAGCCGGTTATGTTGAACGGCTCGCATCCGAGGTAGAAGTTGCCCGGCGAGACGCCGAGTTCCTCGGTCGTCAACAGCTCCCTGTCCATCGCACCATCCACGTACGTCCTGATATAACCGTCCGCGAGAGAATACACGCCGGCGACGTGATACCAAACGCCCGGTTCGAGAATCGTTCCGCCCTCGACGCTTCTGTTGAGAATGGCGGAGTTGGTGGCGGTCCGGATCTCGAATTCGATCTTGTCTTGGTATACGCTCATCTTATAGCCGCCGTTGACGTTGTCCTGATTGCCTCCGACCTTGTGATCCATACCCGCGACGTTGACGTTAATCCACGCCGTCAAAGTGACGGCCCCGCCAATGGCAAAGTTGGGATCGTTTCCACAGTCTACAATGTCACCGTCGCCGTCCATGGCCAGCGCCATGCCCTCGATGCCTTCGACAAACTCCGGGTCGCCCATGATGGTGCCGTTGAGTCCGTGGCCCGAGCTGTCGTTCGCGTCGTTGTCCAGCGCATAGTGAGCGACCAGACCGGCGTCATTCGGCTTGATGGGCTCAATCACGGGCGGGATAAGGGATGCCGTTACGGTCGTTTTGCCTGCGTTGAGAGCATCGTAGTCCACGTACACGTACCCACTGCCCCCGTAGGCCGTGATCAGGCCTGCCGCGGCGAGGTCGTTGACTTTTGCCGTTTCGTCTCCCTCGAGCACCAACGTCCCTTCGGTGATGTTGATCAGACCGGTGGCGTTTACCTCCAGGCCGCCGGCCTTCGTGACGTTGTACGTGCCGCCCTGGAGCTGGATTTCGCCGAAAGCTCCGCTGCCCGTAGGAATGACGGCTTCGCCGGAACTAATCGTGCCGCCGGTCATGATCAGCGTACCACCGCCGCCGCCCCATCCGAGCTCGAACTCGTCGGTCACGGTCACGGTGCCGCCGCTCATGGTCCAGACGGGGAAGGAGTCTTGTCCGTCGCCCCACCAAATCCACGCTGCGACCTCGAGCGTTCCGCCCGTCATTGTCAACGTGGCCTCTCCGGCCGCCTCGGTGAAGATGCCGTTGGCCAGGGCGTCGGTGCCATCCTGAATCACCGGGCCATCCGGCGCCGCTGCGGCGGGCACGTCGATCCGCACGTCATCGGCCAGGGTCGGCGGCCTGCTCAGGTCCCAGTTGGCGGACGTGCTCCAGAACCTGTTGCGCCCGCCGGCGGTCCATTGGATATCCTCCGCGTTACAGAAGGACGCCACCAAGAGGACAAGACAAGCTAAAAGAGACAGTTTCTTACACATGGTCTTCCTCCCTTCATAGAGAATTGAAAAAATGGAATTATGCTTTGGCCACACACCAAGCTCTCCGTCGTCCGCGGCCGGTACGGATACCGCCAGGCCGGTCTCGGACAACCCTCACGTACCCAAAGAGAATTTCTACTGAAATCCGTACATGCAAAAAGGTGACTCTACGGCGGGGTGGGCTCTTTGGCCGATTGCCTGCAAAAACTATCCTTGAGCCCCAGGTTGAGGTCGGACACTCCGCCTCCTGATATCCACGTTAATTCAACCCTGTTCCTCGCGATAACCATATCCAGGCGCCTGCCCAGGAATTAAAGGTGTTTGACGTCCCGTGATTGTGAAGCCCGGGAACACCCGAAAGCCATCTAATTCTTTACCAAATTTCATGCGCCTTTGTCAAGGGAAAAATCGAAATCTCCCGGGACAAAGCGTGGAAGACACCGGTTCAATAAAACGGGGCCCATACTGAAGAATCAGTACAGGCCCCATAGTGGTACAAATCACTGTCCAGCATCATGGTACGTGCTTCTTGCGTTTCCCGATCGAAATCATTTCCAACGGTTACATGCCCGCCATGACGTCCAGAACTTCGTCAACCGAGAGTGCCCGCGTGTAGAGACGAAATTCGTCCATGAGCCCCGTGAAGGGTCTTGCGTCGTCGATGTTCTTTCCGACGCGAGCGCCCAAACCCCAGTCTCCGGCTATATCGGCTGGACTTGCAACGTCCATCTCTGAAACCAGTTCGCCGTTGATCGTAAGGGCCGCTTTGGCCGATGCTTCATCGTAGGTGCCCGCAAAATGCTCCCATTCGCCCCACGTGACAACTCCCGCGCGGATGTCGAACATGGTCGTGCCGCCATAGGAACGGAGCAGCCATCTGAACTCACCGTTGCTGCGGGCCTCAGGATGAACGACCCACGTCTGGTCGGACGCTCTGGCGTTGAATATCGCATGATTATCGCCCGTGTCGTCGCATTTGATCCAGGCCGCCAGTGTCATACCGGCTGTCGGAATATCCTCAGCGGGGACATTCGGGCCATCCAGATCGAGATAACCGGCGTTTGCGAATTTGGCGGCTCCAGCGAACATGCCCGCCGGGTCTGCCGTGACGTCGCCGACAACCGTGCCGTCAAGGCCGTTGCCGGACTGGTCCGCGACCACGTCGCCAACCTCGTCGAAGGTAAAGTAAATCGACAAAGACGAATCCGTCTCCGGTTGGGCCGGGGGCAGAGGGCTGAGGACCTTCACGTTATCGATCGCCCACCACCAGTCGTTTCCGGCATCGAACAGGCCGAATGTCAGGACCACGCTTTTCGCGCCTTCCGGATTGGCCAGGTTGACCGTCACCGTCTCGTTTGTAGCATAGGGCTTGTAGTTCGGACTGGCCTCATCGGATTCCCATCGGAGTACTTCAACGGGCTCGCCTCCATCATAGGAGGCGGTGATATTCGCCGTCTGATGGTAGTTGTTGTCAAACTCGGGACGCCAGCTCGAATCGAATTGAAGCTCGAGCGTACCGGCTGCCACACCTGAAACGTCAATGGCGGGCGTGGTGAGCCATGTATCGTAGGGATTGTCCGCGATAGGTTCATCTATCCGGTCAGCATCGTCCCACTCATCCGGGTCGGCTACAGCCACGGTTCCGACGCCCAGCGTGAACAGGGAGCGATCCTGGTCGCCCGCCGTCTGGACCCACCAGTCCTTATCGGCGAAGGACCATCCGGCCCATTCGGTCACGCCGTCCGTATTCGGATCGCCGATCCCAGGGATGCCGCTGTCATCAACGGTCCAGCCGGCTGGCGGAATATCCGTCCAGACGGCGTCGCCCGGCACCTCCTCATCGACACTCGGGCCTAGGGGCAAGCCTTCGAAATCTTCCTCGAACAGCACGATCGGCTCGGGGCGATCACCCGCAAGGTAACGGACCTCGCCGCCGGACAGGCCGCGGTTGTATATCGCGACCTCGTCAATCCCGCCGATCCAGTCAGACCCCCACCCATCCGAGCCGATGAGCAGAGGAGCCGGACTACTGGTAATCTGGCCCATCGGGGTCGAATCGGTTTCGGCGCCGTCGAGGTAGCATCGCAGCGTTTCGCCGTCATGCGAGCAGGCGATATGAGCCCATTCACCCATAGCCAGATTCTGATTGACATACACCCAGGCCCTGGGCGACGTATTGAACGTGAACGCCATGTAAGGCTGAGGGCTGCCCCAGCCGTATCGAACCTGGTAGCTCCAACTTGGGCTCGCTCCGCTCAACGCCTTGGCCATCGGCGCCGTCTCCATGCCCTGTCCCTCCGGGTCATTGGCGTCGGGTCTTATCCAGAGAGCCAAGGAGATCGGGCCGGTGATGTCGAGGCTGGCTCCGCTGCCGCAGTCGATGTAGTCCCCACCGCCCCCGGCGGCACCCAGGCCGTGGAATTCCAAGGCTGCGCCCTGGACGCCGGCGATCCATGTCGGATTGCCCACGATGGTCCCATCGTTGCCGTTGCCGGAGCTGTCCAGCACGTTGTTCTCCATCGCGTAATACGCCGCCAAACCTTCGGCGTCGGGCTCCGTCGGCTCCGGTCTGAAAAACGCCTCGGAGTGCGACGCAATCTCGGCGTCGGAGAGCGCCGCGTCGTAGATCGCCACGCCGTAGATCTCACCGTCAAAGTTGTCGAAGGAGCCGCTTCCGTCCGCACCCTGGGCGCCGTAGCCGATGCCGACAAGACCGGACAGAGAAACGGCTGCATCCACACTCGCCTGATAGACGCCGTTAACATAGAGCGCCGTCGTGCCTGCGGTTTCGCTGGAGACAAAGACTATGTGCGTATCCACGCCGGGGCTGTTGGCCACACCAAAATCCAGGTCCACTACGCCGAAAAGAGTGGCGCCGTAGGTTCCGGTGTTATTCCATTGTTCGAACTTCAGCCCGGCTTGCGTGTCGCCAAACTGTCTCCGTCCGATCAGGCACATACTGGCTTCCTGCTCGTCAGGATTGCTCTTGACGATGAACTCGTAGGTTTGCTCCCCTCCGTATGTCCCGATGTCATAAAGCCCGTCGGCGACATCGGTGGCGAGGAAGCCCGGTGAGGCCGGCGCTACGGTCTCTTCCCAGTCCGTCAGCAGCGCCCCGGCGGGGGCCGCTACAAACAAGATCGCCACAACGGATGCCAGGTAAACCAATTTTCTACACATGGTAATCCTCCTTACAATACAGCTAAGAAAATGTAATTATAGCTCTGGCCACGTACCAGGCTCTTTGTCGTCGATCGGAAAATGGATGGAGATTTTGGTTTCGTACAGCCTCTACGCAAGTAGTGGAGAATCCTCACGAGTCCCAACATCTCCTCAAGACGACGTTGCGACACGAAGGGCTTCTTAGCCGCTGCTGTATCGCAACCGTTTTCCTTTGAATTGCTGGCAGGATTCGGGGCACCGCCTCCCGACGTTCTCACTTCGA
>CAYZAH010000093.1:0-9949 GCA_964475805.1 uncultured Pirellulales bacterium
TGTCCGGGAGCAGCGTTCGCTTCGAGAAAACAGCACAGCCATAGTATCATGTACTCATCCATCATTATGGAGTGGACATCTATTCTCCGTTCAACACAATCCGTCGTCAGAAAGGATTTTTCAATGTTTTTCAGAAAGCTCCGTTACATTGCCATCGTATTATCAATGGTCATCTGTGAAGTCACGATTTCTTCCGGCCAAGCTGCGGATAGTGCACCCGGCGGCAAACCTGTCGTTGGAGTTTACTACTACCCCTGGTATCGTGGAGGCAGGCAGTGGCGGCGGGTCATGCGCCAGCATCTGAAAGACCCTCAGGAGCCCAGGCTCGGCCTGTACCGCTCCGACGATCCGAACGTCGTGGCCGGGCACATCGCACAAAGCGTCCGCGGTGGGATTTCCTTCTGGGCCGTGAGCTGGTGGGGGCCCGGGCAGAACTGCGACGTGACTTTCCAAAATGCTATTCTCAAACACCCTGACGCCGGAAAGCTCAAGTACGCGATCTTGTACGAATCGACGGGGCGATTCGGACGATTCAGCAGCCCGGACTACACTCACTGGATCGCGGATTTGACCTATCTGAAAGAGAACTACTTCGACAATCCGTATTACCTTCGCATCAAGGGCAAGCCGGCGATTTTCGTCTACTTGACGCGCGAGTATTTTCGCAACAAGGGCCACGACGCCTTAAAAGAGATGAGGGAGAAATTCCCTGATGTTTATCTCGTCGGTGATGACGTCTTCGGGGCGGGATACAAATCGGAGTGGGCGAAGAACTTCGACGCCGTGACCGCCTACGACGTGTATGGGCAGTCCGTCGGCAGGTTCGGAGGAACGCACAAGGCGATCGCTTTTCTTGCGGACAACTATCGACACGCCAAGGCCCAGGCTAATACAGTCGACACGGCTTTCATGCCAACGATTGCGCCGGGCTACAACGACACAGCGGTCCGACGGGGTCATCCCGGGCGGGCGCGCTATTTCACCGATGTGCAAGATTCGAGAGAAGGGGACATCTTTCGAGCGATGATTCGCCAGGTTGCTTTGCCTAATCTGGACCCACAGTGCGGCAACATCATGATGATAACCAGCTTCAACGAATGGTACGAGGACACCCAGATCGAAGCTACGTCAGGGACCGCTCGCCCAAGCGATACGGACGATTCCGAGACGGGAACCTATTTCACCGGCGGAGACCGGTACGTTGACTACGGATGTCTGTATCTGGATATCCTGCGCGAGCAAGTCTTTCGAAATGAGACGTCAAAAGAAACGGAGCCTATATCGAACGAATCGATACAGACCCCGCGTTCACTTCGGTGACAACTCCAACAAGAATCGAACTTACTCTTGAAGGTCAATACAGCGCAATATCGTCGAAGTAGACCGTGCCCGTGCCGCCGGGGGTTGTCATAGCGCCCTTCGTGCCCAGGCCGACTGAGATTGTGTTGACGTTCGTCAGGCCGATTCCCTGGTCAGCAATGGCTTGCAGCGGGATAACCCACTTCGTCCAATCGCGAACTTGGGCCGCGTTCACGTCATCGTTAACGACGGTCGCAACGGCGCTGCTGTTGGCTACCGACACGTACAGCGGTTCAGCGGCGTTATCGCTCTTGCCTCGGAACCAAATCACCAGCGCGTTGACGCCGCTCTCGGTCCAGTCGCGAGGATAGCTCAAGGTCAACGTCGCTCCGGAATACGCCGCGGCACCCGGTGCGTTGTCATAGGATAACGGCATCGATTGAAGCCCACTGTGAACGATCTTTCGCTCGGCATAAGGAGGAAGAAGATAACCCACCTGGGCGCCGTTTTCGGCGACACCGAAGCCGTCGATCCAGCTTTGCCAGATAGCCTCGCCCGCCGCGTCGTCGTCCGTATAGCTCTCGAAGTCATCCACGGAAATGAAGTTCGCCGTCGTGAAAATCCAGACCGGGCCTTTCTGTGTGTTGCCCTGGCTATTGACCTCATCAACGCGCCAGTAGTACGTCGTGGACATGGCGAGCTTGCCTGGATCGTAGGTCTCAGCGCCCAGGGTCTTGCTCCCCTTGTATTCGGGCGAACTCGTATCCGCCGCGCGGACGGCCTCTTCGTCCGTACCGAAGTAGACCTCGTGCGACGCGGCGCTGTCACTCGGTGTCCAGCTTAACGTCGCGACCAGCTTCGCGTCCACGGCGCCATTGGCCGGGCTGGGATTGCCGACCGTGCCAGGCGTCGTGAAGCACCAGACGTCGCCTTTGTACGTGGCCGCGCCGTCGAACTCATCGACCCGCCAATAATAGACCTTCGCAGCGTCAAGTCCCCCTCTGGGTGCGTAAGTGGCGGCACCTTGCGGAGAGCCGCCCGTAGCATCATTCACGCTGTCATAATCCTCGCCCATATAGACCGTGTGCAACTTGGCCCCGAAGCCGGCCGCCCAGCTCAAAGATGCAGTGACATCCACGGACTCGGCGCCGTCCGCCGGGTCGGGATTGTAAGCCTTCTTAGGTGGAATGCTGAAGCTCCAGATATCCCCTCTAACCACTGAGCTGTCGGCCTTGATTTCATCGATGCGCCAGTAATAGGTCGTGCCCGGCACAAGGCCGTCCGGATAAGGATATCCGGGGAAGCCGACAACGAAAAATACGGTCGTCTGGTTGCCTCGGAAGGCGGCTTCCGTTCCGTCGTTGACGTCGTCAAAGCTGTCACTGAAGTAGACGTCGTGCGAAGTCGCCTCCGTCGCCGGCGACCAACTGAGATTGGCCCACGTATCCTCGACGATAGCGCCGTCCGCCGGCTCGGGATTGTAGGCTTTTCCCGTAAAGACCGCCGACAACGTTGTCTTGCCTGGATTCCTGTCATTATAGTCCAGCTCGAATACGCCGCCTCCGTCGTAGGCTGTGATCAGGCCGTCGGCGATATACCCATTGATCGTCTCCGTCCAGTCGCCCTCGATGATGAGCGTACCTCCGCCGACGTCTATATAGCCGACCGGCTCCACACTCAGTCCGTCGCTACCGACGTTGAACGTGCCGCCGTGAAGGTAAAGGTAACCCGCGGCGCCGGAATCCGTCGGAATAACAAGCTCTCCGGCGGTGATCGAGCCTCCGGTCATGTACAAGGTGCCGGACCCTCCGTCCCAGCCAAGCTCGAATTCGTTGCCAACTGTTACGGTGCCGCCACTCATGTACCATGTGCCGTTGCAATTGTTCCCGTCACCCCACCAAATCCAATCCGTGACCTCAAGTGACCCGCCCGTCATCGCCATATTGGGCTCGCCGGGTAGTTCGCAACCGAAGCCGAACGCCTTCGCCTCAATCCCATCCCGTATCACCGGGCCGTTCGGGGCTTTGCCATAGGGCACGTCAACATAGACCTCATCATTGGCCGTGGGAACTTTGGCGGGACTCCAGTTGTTCCGGGTGCTCCAGAGCTTGTCGCTTCCACTACCTCTCCAGTTGACTCTGTCGGCATGGCTGACGGAGCTGAGTACAAAAACCAAGGAAACCAAAAGGATAGCTTTCTTACGCATGATCGTCCTCCTGCAATAAGGTTTATGAGTATCTTTTCCGGCGAACCGCCGGAATCATAGAATCACCTTATTCCATTTTTGTATCAAATCAGCGCCCCTGCGTCAAGGAGAATCCCGTGGCTGGACATCAGGCGATCAGGATACCAAGCTGCGGCTCACGACGCCCTGATATCCTGCTTCCCTGGTCTCCTCCCCCCAATCTTCTGATAACCTGATAACCTCACGACCCCAAGGCGGAGTCTTTCTCGATGACTTTTCTCTCTTGTGCCTTCCGGAACTCCACCAGCTTCTCACGGAGTCCCTCATCGGACAGGGCCAGAATCTCAGCAGCGAAGATGGCGGCATTTGTGGCCCCGGCTTTTCCAATCGCCATTGTTGCCACAGGAACGCCCGGCGGCATCTGAACGGTGCTCAACAGCGCGTCAACACCACCCAGCCCCGCCCCGGAAGCCAAGGGTACGCCAATGACCGGCAGCGCGGTCCCCGCCGCCATAGCGCCGGCAAGATGGGCCGCCATGCCCGCGGCGGCGATGACGACCTTGATCCCGTTTGCAGCCGCGTTTTGGGCAAAATCAGCGGCGATCCGAGGTGTCCGGTGGGCCGAAATGACCCGCACGACCGGCTCGATACCAAACCAATTAAGCTGGTCAATGCAGCTTTGCATCACGCTCAAATCACTGTCCGAACCCATGACGACCGCTACCGTTTTTTCCAATGCCATGTTGTTTTCTCTCCCTTACGGGTTACAATACATATCTGATTTTCGATTTCGACTGACTGCAAATCATAAATCATAAATTTTACCCGCCAGACGGATGGCGGGCAAGAATCGTAAATCAAAAAGGGAGTGGCAAACATGCAAACAAGAAAACCGATTGTCGCCGGCCAGTTTTATCCCGGCCAGCATGACGCCTGTATCGACCAAATCAACCGATGTCTCGACGCCGGTACGCCCGGCGAATCGCTGCCGGACGAGATCGTCGCCGGCATCGTCCCGCACGCCGGCTGGACCTACAGCGGTCCTCTCGCGGCGATGGTCTTCTCGGCGATACGCCAACAGCACGAGAAGGTCCGCACGTTCGTCGTGTTCGGAGCCGCACACAGTTACTTCGGCCCTTCGCCGGCCCTTTGCGACAGGGGGGTCTGGGAGACACCGCTCGGCGAGGCGGCTGTTGACGAGGAACTGGCGGACGCCGTGCTGAAGAGCGGCACAGCCGTCAGCGATGCGAACGCCCACAGAGGTGAGCACAGCATCGAGGTGCAAATCCCATTCATTCAACACCTTTTTCCCGGTGCAAGAATCTTGCCGATTGTGGTTCCGCCGACCGGCAACGCCGTCGCCTTGGGCACGAGCGTGGGCGAGATCATCGCTCAAGACGGGCAGAAGAAAATCGTTTGCATCGGCTCAACCGACTTAACCCACTATGGCCCGCATTACGGGTTCACACCGGAAGGGACGGGCGAAGAAGCTCTTGCGTGGGCGAAGAACGTCAATGATAAGAAATTCATCGACGCAGCGCTGAAGCTCGACGCGGCTTCTTTACCTGCAATCGCCGCGGCTAATACCAATGCTTGCGGGCCTGGCGCCGCAGCGGCCACAGTCGCGGCCGCAAAGGTGCTCGGTAGCCAACGTGGCATTCTCCTCGCACATACAACCAGCAATGAAATCATGCTTGAGAGGATGGGCAGCGCCGGCGCCGACGCGGTCGGCTACGCCGCGATCATCTTCTAAGAATTGGAGTCGCTTTGCATGAAGATTCAACACGACCAACACCATCCCTATTCGATTGACAGACGGCGTTTCCTGGCCTCCGTGGGCGCAGGTGCGCTCAGCCTGACGGTCCCAGGTCTATCAGCCGAGACAGCCAAAGCTGGACAGCCTCACTCACTCGGCCTCGACGTGTGCGGGCCGGAATTCTCGATGTGCCCGTTCTGGTTCTGGAACGACGCGCTCTCGGAACAGGAGATCGCGCGCCAAATCGAGGACTTCCAGGCGCACGGCGTCCATGCCTTCCTGATTCATCCGCGCGCGGGGTTGCCCCGAAGCACCGGCTGGATGAGCTCGAATATGATCGACTTCATGCGCTTCGCCATCGAGCAGGCGGCCAAGCGCGATATGTGGGTCATGCTTTACGACGAAGGGATGTACCCGAGCGGCTCGTCCAGCGGACAGGTCGTCGAAGCCAACCCCGCCTTCCGAACACGAGGCCTGTTCGCTATCGACCTCGACGAGACGGAACCAGGCACAACGAAGTCTGGCGTCCGCATCGGCGCCGACGGCCAGCCCGAACTGGCCGATGGCCAGAACCTCGTCGCCATCGTCAAACGCAAGACAAACGGGCACCGAATCGCCGTGATCGACCGGGCGATCAGGCCCGGCTATTCCGTCATTCGAGGATTGCACTTTACCCAGGACGACCTCCCCAGGCGAGCAAACCACCGGGAGGTCCCCGAGAACGCACCGCCCGGGGCGGACATTCTCAATCCTGAATCCGTGGCGTGCTTCATCCGCTTAGTCTATCAGCGATACTACGATGAGTTCCACGAGCATTTCGGCAAAACCGTCCGAGCGATTTTCACCGACGAGCCGTCATTCCTGGCCAAGCGCGCCGAGCGGGGCGCCGTGCCCGGCACGACGGGCATCCTCGAGCACGTCAACGAATTCCTGGGCTACGACTTCACCGAGCATCTCGCCGCGCTGTGGTACAAGGACGAGCCGGACGCCGAGAGGTATCGCCGGGACTACTCGCGTGCTCTCAACGCCAGGCTCGAACAGACGTTCTATGCCCAGATTCATCGCTGGTGCGCCTCCCACAACATCGCACTGACCGGGCACCCGGCCGCACCGGACGATATCGGGCATCTGCGGTACTTCGACATACCGGGCCAGGACGTGGTTTGGCGTTACCTCGAACCGGGCAAGCCCAACGCCATCGAAGGCCCTCAATCCACGATGGGCAAGTGCGCCTCGTCGGCGATGATCCATCTTGGCCGGCGACGCAACCTGAACGAATGTTGCGGAGCCTACGGGCACGATTTCACCTTCGACGAGATGAAATGGCTGACTCGCTGGCTGATCGTTCGCGGCTGCAACCTGCTCGTTCCCCATGCCTTCTACTACTCGATTCGCGGCCCCCGCATCGACGAACGTCCGCCCGACGTCGGTCCGAATAGCCCCTGGTGGGGTCAATTCAAGCCCTTCGCCGACGCGTCCCGGCGTCAGTGCTGGCTCAATACCGACAGCAAGCACGTCTGCTCGCTCGCCATCCTCGGTTTGAACGACTACCTGCCGTGGGAAGCCGCCAAGGTGTGCTTTCAGAATCAGCGCGATTTCAACTATCTCGAAGCCCGGCACCTGTGGGAGGACGCCCGCGTTGAACCTGACGGCATCCACATCGCCGGGATGCACTATCGGGCGCTTATTGTTGAATTCGATCCGCCTTCAAAAGCTAACCAAGTGATGCGAACCTTGGAAAAGGCCGGACGTGTTATCCGCCCGAACAAGGACGAAAATGCAGCTTCACTGGTCGCTAAGATAGACCGTCTCATGCCGGTAGACGTCAGTATATTGCCGGCCATGCCCGACGTGCGGGTCCGCCACGTGGTCAAAGATGGGACACACTATTACATCGTCTTCAACGAAGGCCAGAAAGACCTTGCGTTCAAGCTGCGAACCTTAGCCGAGGGCCGACGATTCTCGCTCGATCCCGAAACAGGCCACCAGACCGAAATCGACCCACACGGCCTGCTGCAAATGCAAGCCCACGAGCTGAAGGTCTTCACAATCAAGAGCGCGTAACAAGAATCCGCGTGTGCAAAGAACGACGCTTTGCACACTCTACGGCTGCGAGCAACAAAACCCGTCCAAATAGTTTTTCGGAGCCCGTGGCTAATCGCGGTCGTCGTCTTCGCGGTCGGGGGCTACGGCCCACAGCGGATACGGCTCGTGCGGGCCTTTCATGGCGCGCCAGAGAATACGGTTGAACACGTCCTCGGGACATTGGTCGGCCTCTTCAAGCGGCAGACGCGCGGAGACAATCGCGTCTTTGCGCAGCGTGGCGTCCGAGACCTCCTTGGGATTCGGGTTCATCTGGTCCAGGGGAATGTTTGCGGGCACCGCGACGTAAGGGCTCAGATCAGGCTCGTCGGTGAAGCAATCGCTCATGGGTGTGGCCGTTGCGTCGATCTGGTTCATCGGCGGCAGACCCAGGATTAACTCGATACTGTGAAGAATGCTGGTCTGGTTGTACTGTGTGCTGATGACCTCGTTTCGCCTGGTGTAGGGGCTGACGACGTAGGCGGTCGTGCGATAGCCGCTGACGTGGTCCCAGCCGTTCTGGGGATCATCTTCAATGGCGAAGATGCACGTCTTCGCCCAGAAGGGGCTGTTGCTGATCGCCTCGACGATTTGCCCGAAGGCCAGGTCGTTGTCCGCCACCTGGGCCGCCGGCGTGGGCGCGCCCTCCCGCGTCCCGGACGTGTGGTCATTCGGCAGGCAGATGATGATCAAGTTGGGGAACTTCCCCGTTCGCTCATACTCACCCAACTCCTTAATGAACTGCGCGGCCCGGAACACATCGGGGATGGCCATGTCCCAGCCGACCGTCTCCATATCGAGGTAGGGGCGCAGCGATTCGATGGCGGGCCGGCTGCTGATCTTGATCTCGTGCGTCTGGCTAACAAAATCCTGGTAGTAATCCAGAAACTCCAGATCGTCTTTCTTGTTGGGATCGGCCCAAGCAGCCTCCGTAATTGCGAATTCGCCATAGACGCGGAGCGATTTGCCGTGGGCGATGGCGTTGTCCCAAATGAAGCCGGACGGGGCGTAGGCTAAGGCGTCGATGTCACTGTCGTCCATGCCGTCGGGATAGCTCCGCGGAAAGCCGGCGAAGGATTTTTCCATGTAGTCCGTGGCGAACGCGGAATCCGACCATTGGTGACCGTCAGCGCTGAGAATGCCGCAACAGTAAATGTTGTCCAGCAAAACGTAATCACGGACCATCTTGTGCTGGTTGGGCGTAACTTCCTCCCCGAAAACACACAACGATTCATTGCCGTTACCTTCGGGAATATCACCCAAGACCTGGTCATACGTGCGGTTTTCCTTGATGATGTAGACCACGTGCTCGAAGACGGACGGCTCGCCGACCCTTTCCGGGATGGGTCGCGGCGGCTGGTTCGGTCGTGCCGGCTGCCGGGCTTCCTCAAGCAGAGGATAACGGTAATTGTCCAGCACCTGGCGCGTCAAGTCGGGCAGCTCCTTGGCCCGGGGCATGGGCACAAGGGACAGGGTCCCGTGGTACTGATGGGTGTTGCTCTCATGAGCACGCTCGGCCTTGAGGCCCTGGGTCGCGCCGACACCTTTGATATTGGCGACCACAATCTGGTGGTGCGCCCGATCATACGCGATCGCGCCGGGAAACCATCCGACCGGGATCAATCCCAGGAGCTCCGACTCACCGGGACGGAAACGGATCACACCCACGGCGTTTTGGGTGCCATTGGCGACGAAGAGCGTCCGGCCGGACGGATAAAACGCCAGGGCGTTGGGACTTGCCCCGAACAGGTCGGAGGGGCTGGGCCTGGCCCAGATGGTCTCGACCACCTCGTCCGTGCGCGTATCGATCACACTCAGCGTGTCACTGCCCGCGTTGGCGACCACGACGTAGCGCCCATTGGGCGAGAGTACCATGGCGGAGGAGTGCAGGCCGACCATGATCTCGTTGATCGGGACTTCCTGGTTCAGATGGATCACGGAGACCGATCCTTCGCTGGCGATGTGGCGCACCGGATCGACCCGGACCCGCATACCCCGGCCGGCCGGCCCGGTGAGACTATCCTCGTCCGGGACACGACCACCCCAGTTGCTCACGTAAGCCTTGTCCCGAACCAGGACCACGTCGAATGGCGCCACGCCCACGGGCCACGACCGAAGCACCTCCCCGGTCGCCGTATCGACCTCCGCCAGGCGGTTGGACAGATTCAACGCCACGTACAACCGACGCCCGTCGCGCGAGATCGCCAAACCCGCCGGGATTTCCTCTTTGCGGTGCGGAGCATCGGCGGGGGGTAAGGCAATGGAGAACTGACCTTCGACCTGACCATCGTCTCCGACGCGGAAGACCTTGACGTCCCCGTCAACGTTGGACAGGTAGATGCGCGATCCGTCCGGGCTGAAGATCAGGCCGGTGAAGCTAAGCTGGCCGGACTTGTCGGGTTCGAGAATCTGGGAGGAAACGACATTGGGGTCACGGGCCTTGCTGGAGGGCAAGGCGACGTGTTGTCTGATCTGACCGTTCTGCGGATCGATCAGAACCAAGTCTCGCGTTTTGCCTGACGTCGCGAGCAGGCGACCGTCCGGACTCAAAGCCACCGCTTGCGGCCTCATGCCGGGCAACTCCACCTGGGTGCCCATTGGCGTAAGCACCTGATGAACGGGCGTGA
>CAYZAH010000094.1:0-9945 GCA_964475805.1 uncultured Pirellulales bacterium
CGCCGCGGCTCGATTTCGTTTCACCAGGTAGCGACGAACCTCATCCAGTAGTTCACCCATGTTCTGGCACCTGTGGTTGCGGGTCACGTTGGCGTGTAACTCCCGCCAGACGCCCCGCTCGATCTTATTATCATCAGGGCAATACGGCGGAAGAAAGTGAAGCACGATCCTCCCGTTAAATTGCTCCACGGCGTTCCGCGTGATCCGGCTCGTATGAATCACATAATTGTCCAGGATGATATGAACCACCTTCTTGTCCGCATATAACCGATTGAGCTTTTTGAGCAGATCAATAAAAAGGACACTGCGTTTGCGTTTGCCGTCTACCCACACCACGCGACGGGTCTGAGCATCCATCGCGCCGGCGAGATAATGCTTAACATTCTGGCCCGGCGTCCGCACGGTTTTCTGTTGCCCAGGCAGCATGTAGTCCGGACCTATCTTGGGGTTCAAATGAATATCCACCTCATCCTCATAGAAGGCTATCTCCTCCGCAGGCAACGTCTCAATCAGACGCTGGATCAACCGCAAACGACGCTTGCGGGCTCTGGCAGACCAGGGACAACCCACCGTGGGCTTTGGCATGCCGCGTCGAATACCCAATCGCCGAAGCAGCCGGCACATCGTGCTGCGGGAGACCGTGATGCCGGTGGACGCGCTCAGAACGCGAATCAGTAGCTCCTGCGTCCACGTGGGGCGACCATAGCCGTAATCTAACGGCGTTTGTTCAACCGCCTGAATCAAAGCCAGAATATAATCTTCATTGATCTTGGCTGAGCCGTTATCGCCACGCCGATCGATCAGCCCGAGCTCACCTTCTTCGGCGAACCGTTTACGCACCCGATCGACCGTGGAGGCAGAACAGGAGAGCATCCTGGCAATTATACGGCGACTGTAGCCTTCGGCTGAATTCAGGATGATCAGGTAACGAGTCTTCAATCGGGCGTCCTTGATCTTTCGGATGGTTCTGCCGTATTTACGTTTGACTTGGCGTGAGAATTTGATGACAATCCGTTGCATGAGTGTTTCCTTCCTGTCGGCTCCGCCGACATAAAACAATGAACATATAAGCCATTGGAAACACTCATTTTATATAGGCCTCATTTTGGCGCAATTCTATTTAGTTCACCTTGCTTCTGTGCTTACTCCGGAGTGATGTCAACTCTACATTTTCGTCTTGGTCCTACTCGCGGTTGACAAGCTCAACAATCCACATTTCCGGTGATGCCTATTTCAGGAATATCTCCACCACCGGGATTTCGACCGGCGGGTTATCAGCGGGAAACTGGAGCGTCAAATCCTCCTGGCTCGCGTCGTTGCCTTGGTCGACGAGGATTTCCGAGGCGTCGTGCAGGAATTGCGTGTAGACCACTTTGTCGGCCACGCCGGGGAGCGTCAGCTTGCCATCGGCCGGGTACTTCAGCAAGTGCAGGTAAAGGCACTTCGTTTTGGGGTTGTAGGTGTAGAGCGTATCGGTCGGAGCAACGAACTCGGCGGGCGCTTCCGTGCAGCCGTAAATCGAACGGCTGTTGCCGTGCATCCACTCTCCCATTCCCCGCAGGCGGTCTTGCGCCCGATAGTCGAACTCGCCGCGTCCGGTCGGGCCGACGTTCAACAGCAAGTTCCCGCCGCCCGACACCGAGGTGATCAGCAACGTCAGCAGTTGTGTGTTGGTTTTCCAGGTCTTTTCATCGCGGTAATAGCCCCATGAGCCGGAGAAGGTTTGGCACGTCTCCCAGTCGTGATAGCGTTCCCAGTCGGCCTGGTTTGCGTTGGCCTTCTTTTTCAAGTCGGCGGCCGACGTTTGCTCGGGCGTGGCGAAGTCGCCCTCGCCGGGTAGATCGAGACGGTTGTCGACCAGGATATGGGGCTGGAGTTCCCTGGCCAACTTCAGCAGTCCTGCGGAGTCCCAATCGTTGTGGTCTTTGCCAAACTTACCGGGAAAGGAGTAATCGAACCAGACGATACTGATCTTGCCGTAGTCGGTCAACAGTTCGCGGACTTGGTTCTTCATGTATTCGCGATACTTGGCCATATCACGGCCTTGGTTCAACTTGGCGAAGTTTTCCTCAGTGAAATCCTCCTTGTCCACCGGGCGCAGCGGGTGGATGCGGTCGATCGTGTAGTCGGGGTGGTGCCAGTCGATCAGCGAGTAGTAAAAGCCGACTTTCAACCCCTCGCCGCGAAACGCTTCGACATACTCCTTGAACAAGTCTTTCTTGCAGGGAGTGTTGGTGGCTTTGTAGTCGGTGAATTTCGAGTCGAACAAGCAAAAGCCTTCGTGGTGCTTGGCCGTGAGGACGACGTACTTCATGCCGGCCTGTTTCGCCACCCTGGCCCAATCCCGAGGGTCGTAGAGGTCGGGGTTGAAGTGCTCAAAATACTTCTGATATTGCTCGTTGGTGATTCTTTCGCGGTTGCGGACCCATTCGTGCCGAGCCGGCAGAGCGTAAAGTCCCCAATGGATGAACATCCCGAAGCGCGCGTCGCGCCACCAGGCCATGCGTTGATCACGCTGCGCTCTCGTTTCCGCGTGTGCCGTGGTTGGTAGAGTGAGGGTTTGCGAAAATGTGGCGGCAACGAGCAACGTGCTCACGAGAAACGAACGGCAAAGGGGTTGCAACATCATCGGGCTCTCCTTGAAACAAAGCGGAACAGAGGCAACGGGGTTGGCGAATGACGTTTGGTCAACGCGTGACGTGGGAACTGATAGGAAATCTGATTCTACAACCATGAAGTGATTATAAGCCCCAAATCCAATACAGATCAAGAGCAAAGCACGCTGAGAAAAGATCATCCTGACGTACTCGAATCCAAGAACGACCTGGGTGTGCTGTACCATGAACTGAGGCGCTCCCAAGACTCAGAACTTCTGCTGCTCGAAGCCGTCAGGGATCGACGCCTCAAGCTCGGTGACTCGCACCCGCACACGTTAGAGTCATGGGACCACCTTATCGAACTCTACGAAGCCTGGGGAAAGTCGGAAGAGGCAGAGAAGTGGCGAGTAAAACTAAAGGAAATAGACTCTGTTAAACAGTGAATGTCACTCACATAGCGCATTGAAGACGGGGGCAAAAAGGCATCGTTTTTAGGCTGTAATCGCAGAGTGTTCACTCAGTTCCCTCGCAGGGAAGAAGGGGTCAAGTATTAAATCTTCCGGTCACCTTGACACGTTTGCAGGAACGCGTGCCAAACTGGATTGGCATCTCTCACGAGCCACGGGCGGCTGATTCCGGGAAATTCAAGCCGGCGAACCGGCCGTGGTGTTTCTTTGCCGCTCGGTCGTAGGCTTTGGCCGCCTCGATCTCGTCATCATACGAGCCGTGACTAGGAAAGCAAAGGGGGCAAGTATTAAACCTCCCCGTTGTCTTTACACCTTTTGTCTCAGCAGAAATCCGGGCCGGCTACCAGCGATCAAAGCAAGGGTGACAGCCCGGAATACCTAAACCCAAAGCCCGACTCCTTTTCTCTCTGCTGCCATTTTACTTCTCTTCCCGGGTTAAACTCGCAAACTACGCTTATTGGGTTCCAAGAAATTGGACAATGGTTTCATGGCCTTTGCGCTTGGCAATATCCGCTGCAGTATCCCCATCATTTGTTGTCAAGGTACTATCTGCACCGTTTGCAACTAATAACTTAACCAAATCATCGTGGCCCATAGCCGCTGCCAGGTGTAAAGGAGTGGTACCGAAAGTGCCAACGGCATTGACATTGGCTCCAGCCGCAATAAGATAGCCGGCTATTCGATGCAGTGTTTCGCGAGTGTGCTGGGGCAAAGGTTTTCCATTGACTTGAATATTCCAGTTGCTTCTCGTTGGTATTCTATAGCTACACGCAAAATGTAATGCGGTCATCCCCCCTTCTGTACAAGCATTAACGTCAGCGCCGCGTGAGATTAGGAGATCAACAACTGCATCGTATTTCATTAGGAAACTGTAGGAATACCCGAGACCTGAAGCCAAGTGTAAAGGTGTTACGCCATTTTTATCCTTCACATGCACAAGATTAGGATCGTGATCCAGTATATAACGAACGTTATCTACGTTACCTTGGGCTGCTTCCTTTAGTATGCTTTCGGAAGTCAGTTGTGGAGTCTGTGAGGCTGGACTCTTCTTTACGTCAGTTGATGTGCATGAACAAAGCACAAACACACATGGAATAACCACAGCAAGACTCAGAATTCGCATTTGTGTTCTCCTTACAGTCCTTCTTTGCACTATCTTTGCCGCTCCGATATAGTGTACATAAAATGGAAGTGAATTCCCTCATGAAAATATGAAAGTGAGAAATATCGGAACGGGAAAAGGGATTAGTACAACCCGATTTGCAGCGCTCTGATGCACACCCCGCAAGCTACGAAAGGTAAAGTGATTGCTTGTCCCAAATGCGACGGCTACGTCCAAATCTGAGGTGTCAAAAAAGCTCTTCCCGACGACACAAATGTCGAAGGAATTTTACAGAGGATATCAACCGGCAACGCTCGTTGCGTGAGGATGAGCTTCCTTCAGCATTTGTTTGACGATGTCACGTCTGCTGATAACGCCTACGAGCTTGCCTCCCGACGTGACCGGGACTCGTCTAAAATCGTTGTTGACCAGGCAATGCCAAACATCCATTACGCTTTCATTCTCCTCAAAGAAGATCACCGGCTGTGTCATGAAATCGTATACCGTCTTGTCCGCCAGGTCTGCGAAACCGGTGCAGGATTTCAGGATGTCCTTCTCAGAAATGATAGCGATCAGAGTCATATCATCTTCGACCACGGGGATGCCGCTGACGTTGTAACTAACCAACAATTCTATCGCCGTGCATACGGGAGTCTCCGGCTTCACGTACACCACGAAACTATTCATAATGTCTTTTGCTTCTTGCTGCATGACCATAACCTCTCGAAAAGCAGTCTGATTGCTGAGATATATTCATTCTTCCCTGGCCGCGCTTGGGCTTCTGCTTTCGATAGTCTCGATAGCACCGTCACACGATCGACCTCAATGCCAACTGAGGCATTGAACTGGCTTGGGATAGCATGGCTATTCCGGCTTGCGTCAAGACCTGATTCCTGGTCATTGTAGCCATTTCGGTTCAGGTTTGGGCACCAATTAGCCTGAAAAACCTTACGCCCCAGGTGAGCAATAACACCTGTGCGCATCTTCTTGCCGATACCGGTGATGATAGCGAGTCCGATTGTGAGCTTACGTGCAAATGCACTATATCAAGAGCTCCATTCTTCTTAGGCGTGGCCGTTCGACCACAAAACTCTTTCGAGGTCAGCACAGCGAATGGATACAATAAAAGTACTGCCTCTACATCCTTGGCGAGCGTTGGTCATCGAAACGGCGTAAGGTGTAATTAAGAGCAGTAAAGGTGAAGTCCTGAGGCTGAAGACTCACCGGGGTTACAAGTGCAAAAATGACGCTTGGAGTCTGAACCAACAACATCGCTATCATCTCACTTGTCAATGAGCCTTTCTCCAAGGCAATGAAACACTTAGTCCTTGCCTTTTTGAAAGCCCCCCCTAAGATAGCAGGCCCTCATACGTTCAAAACTCGCAGAAGACAGTACTACTTCCATTTATCCTTATCGAGGGGCATGGGAGAAACTAAAGAACTTTCTCGAAGAAAAATATAGAAAAAGCGACCGACCGATAATCTGGTATTGGATATTGATTTCAAGACGATAATGTGTTGAAATGCTCCGGGGAGATTAGGACTGTTTTGTGAGGGACGCCGCTATGAGAAGACAATGCGGTTTTACGCTTATTGAGCTGTTGGTGGTTATTGCCATCATTGCGCTGTTGTTGGCGATTATGATGCCCGCTCTGCAGAGGGTCCGTCGGCAGGCGGCGGGAAGCGTGTGTCAGTCCCATCAGCATCAGCTCGTCTTAGCCTGGATCATGTACGCCCAGGACAACGACGGCAAGCTCGTCGGCGGCCATGACGGGTATTCCTCCTCGCCAAGCAAGGCGTATGACTGGGTCCAGTTGCCGCAGACGGAAGCCGGGGTCGTCGTCGCGGGCGCCGACGCCAGCCTGGACGACAAAAAGCGCGGCTGCGAACGCGGGGCACTCTTCCCATACGTGAAGGACGTCGATCTCTATCACTGCCCCGGCGACCGAAGGCATCGAACCGAGATGACGCATCGCAGCTATGGGGTTCCGGGCGGCATGAACGGCGACGTCGGCACCGGCGCGAGCAGTTGGCTGATGCAACAATGGGGATACCCCTCCTATAAAAAGCTCACGGAGATCAAGGATTCGGCCATCAAGTACGTTTTCCTCGAAGAGAAGACCGACGTAGGCGGCTACAACTGGGGCTCCTGGAACTTGGAGAAGCAAGGGAGCCGATGGTGGGATCCGATTGTCGTACGGCACGGGCGGCTCAGCGTGCTGGCCTTCTCCGACGGCCATGCGATCCAGCACCAGTGGAAGCAAAAGAGCACGTTGGAAATGACGGATGTGCCCTATCCCGATTGCATCCGATGGCCCGTCACCGACGGGACTGACGACCTGGAGTTCATGCGCAGAGGCTTCAATCCCGCACGCTAAGAGAACAGATTGGCCATGTACTATCGACTACTGACCATTGACCATGCTAAAATTAGGCAATCTTACTCTTAGTGCCCCTTTCATTCAGGCCCCGCTGAGCGGTTACAGCGACTATGCCATGAGGCGGCTGGGCCTTGATTTTGGCGCGCCCCTGACGTTTGCCGGCGTTATGCTGGCCAAAAGTGCCGCCCATCACAAGCTCTTGAGAAACCCCCTCTTCAGGCCCCGCGACGACGAGCATCCCGTCGGGGCACAAATTCTCGGCAATGACCCGGCGACAATGGCCGCGGCGGCTAAGGGACTTCAGAACGCCGGCTATGACCTCATCGACCTGAACTTCGCCTGTCCGGCTCCTAAGGTGCTTCGTCGCGAACGGGGCGGCTATCTTCTGAAAGAGCCTGACACTGTGATGCAGATTTACGACCGGGTCAGAGAGGCGGTGACGTGCCCGGTGACGATGAAGCTGCGAGCCGGCTACGACTCCAGCCAGCAATCGTACGATCATTTTTATCGTATCGTCTCCGAGGCTTCCCGGCAGAACGTGGACGCCCTGACTATTCATGCACGCACCGTCGTGCAGAAATTCACCGGCAAGGTCGATTGGACTCTTCTTGTGGAGATCAAGCGCCAATTTCCCGAGACGACTCTTATTGGAAGCGGCGATATCTTCGAACCACAGACGTCCGTTGAACGCCTGAAAGCTGCAGGGCTCGACGGCCTCCTTATCGCACGCGGCGCTATCGGGAATCCCTGGATTTACAGGGGCCTTCGCGCCGCTTTGGAGGGAGAGCCGGCGCCGCCCTCGCCCGACCTTGCCGAGCAGGCCGAAGTGATGCGTAGGCATTTCGAAATGATCGGCGAGCTTTACAAATCGATCAAGACGATTCGTTATTTTCGTAAATTCCTCGTTCGCTATTGCCGGTTGCACCCCGAGCGAAAGCAGGCGCAAAAAACCCTCCTTGCCGCAAACAGCAAAGCGCAGCTTTTTGCCGAGATAGAAAGATGGTACGGCAATTACGAAAGTGACGTGACCCGCTGCGAATCAAGGACGCAGTATGATGAGCGATGACGTCGAGCTGCCTATGCTCCTCGGGCGCCGGTGCTCCGTTTGAAACACCAGAATGCTTCCTCACGCGTCGTCGCCCGGGCCTCGAAACTATCGGGGGCGAAACCGTAAATGTCCGTGATGATCGCGGATTTTTCATGCCAGATCTCGTCCGGCAGTTTGTTTTGCACGTCCGCGTCCCGGATGGGGCGTGGGGAGTATGCGCCGTTGCCATCCTCGTAGGCGAATCGCCAGACCTCTTTGGCCGGGAGCCTGCCGCTGTTCCAAAGAGCCAGTACCGCCTTGCCCGTCTCTTCGTGGCGCAGGTGCCGCGTGTACTCGCCCCAAAGCCCGTGCGTCATCACCAGATCGAAGGCGCCGGAGGGCACCAAGTCCATGATCGTGTTTTGCACGTGGCGCGCCTGCAGCGGCGATTGCTCGGGACCATCATCCATGTCGCCCATCGTGCCGGTGGCGTTCAGGGACTGAAGTGCTTGATGGAACTTTGGCGCGCGGTCGGGATCGCTCGCCCGGCAAAGGGTGAGCACCGTCCACTTGCTTTCAGGGTGCATGAGCATCGTGCCGCCGGCCCAGAGCGTCTCGTCATCCGGATGGGCCACGATAATTGCGCACTTCTCGAAATTCCACATACTCAATTCTCAGTCATCGAGCATCAAGGAGCAGGCGTCGGCTCTTCAGGAGGTTCTTCCGGAGTCTCCGTTTGCGCTTCGCCCGTTCCCTGCAATTGCTCGACGGTCTTTTGAAGTTCCTCGATAGTAGCTTTTTGTTCGTCAATCGTCGCCTGCTGGCTCTCGGCCAGCGTCTTAAGCTCGGCGAGCTCACTATTGAGCGTCGTCACGCTCTTGGCCTGGCCGTCCGATTGAGCGGTCAATTGTTTTATTCTTTCTTCCGCGTTTCCCGCCTGGGCCAGGACGCCGCTGCGCTCTTTGGTGAGCTGATCGACCTGGGCTTGCAGCTCGTTGCGGTTCTCTTTCACGGCGGTTAACTCTTCCTTGAGATCCGCCATCTCCCTGTTGACCCTGCTCAGCGTGGTCTTGAGTCTGGCCAGTGTCGCCCTGGCCTCCTCGGCTTGCGCGAGGGCCTCCTCTTTTTCGCTATTCTTACAGCCCGCAATAACCAGAACACAAGTCAGCAAACACAGACACCCGATTGCCCGTAGCCATCCGGCCATCTTCGTGCTCCTTATTCCCCCGTGAAACAAGCCCTATACAAGCCTCATTCAAAAATCGTACTCCACCCTCTCTTGGTCCTTTTTTGCCAATCGCGTCTATGATACACATAACTGACGATCAAAGGCAAGACGCTGGTTGCTTCCGCATAAATCATCTGCTCGTGCACGGTATCGACTTTGCCCCACGAGGAGGCCTCCTTGAGCGTGGAGCTTGAGCATGCCCCGTCCCGAACGTCGGCCACGGTGATTTGCACGGCGTACTTGTGCATCTCGGTTTCTTTTCCCAGGACCTCTGCACAGACCACGGTGTCCTGGGCGAAATTCTTGGGTACGCCGCCGCCGATCATGAACAAACCCGAGATCGGCGATTCGATCTTAATCTGGGTTAGTTCTCTGAAGTCCTTGACCGAATCGATACTGACGTGGCCTTTTGGGTTTTCAATCTGATGAGCGACGAGGCCGAAGCCCGCGCTCGAATCCGAAAACGCCGGGCAGAAGATCGGCACGTCGTTTTCATAAGCCGTCTGGACCAGAGAGTCCGGCTTCTTCGCATTTTCCGTGAGGTACTTGCCCATTTCCCGGATGAACTCCCGCGATGAGTACGGTCGGCGATCGAGCGAGTCGGCGATCTTCTTAATCGTGCCGTCACAAACCTGGAGTTGCTCCTCGTCGATAAAGGTATCGTAGATCCGGTCGATGTACAGTTCCCTGAGCTTTTTGTCATCGACGTAAGGGCTGCCCTTGTAGTGCTTGAATCCAAGGGCCTCGAAGAAATCCATATCGACAATCGTGGCGCCCGTGGCGACGATCACGTCGACCATGTTGTGCTTGACCATATCGACGTAGATCTGCATGCAGCCCGCCGCACTCGTGCTGCCCGCGATGCACAGAATGATCGTGCATTGATCGTCACTGATCATCCGGTTCAGGATATCCGCCGCGGCGGCCGTGTCCCGAGCGGTGAAAGACATGTCTCTCATGGCTCGAATGATTTCGGTCGAGTCGAAAGACTTCACGTCGATATGTTTGACCGTATCCTTGAGAAGGTCGCCCTTATTCATTTGCGTCTCCAAACCTGTAGCTCAGCAACTTATAGATGAGCTTTGCCGCGAGAAAATCGGGGGCTTTGTTTCGGTCATCCGGACAAAGCTCCACGACGTCAAA
>CAYZAH010000095.1:0-9832 GCA_964475805.1 uncultured Pirellulales bacterium
TCTTCGACCGCCTGGTAGCCATTTATTGACGCCTACCATCAAACCTTCGTCGGCCGAAGCCGGTTTTTCTGAAGCTCCAGACAATTTTACTGATGCGCCAAGCCTATTCCAGCGCCTGGTAGGCGGCGGTGCGCATGTCGTCGGCGAGCGGCAGCTTGGAGCCCAGATATTGCGTCATGACGATTCCGATCATGTCTTCAGCCGGATCGATCCAGAAGAGAGTCCGCGGCTTGAGAATCTCGTACCTGGCCGACGTCGTGAACCTGTTCGAAAAACACTCCGGCAACCTGGGCACGTTCATGACGACCGGGGAACAGGGCCGAAAGCTACCTGCCTTTCTCACCCATCTGTACACAGATTTGACCCAGGAACAAAAACGTCTGCTCGAAGCCCTGGAGGCCCTGACGAAACACGTTCAACACATGGCGGATATCATCCAACTCCAGCAGTCACACAGTAAGACAAAAGGCTTGATCGGTCCCGCCTCAATCAGGGAGTTGGTGGAAGATGCCATTCAGATCAACGCCGAGACGATCGCGCGACACAAGGTGAAAGTTGAGTCCGATTTCGCCGATCTGCCAATGATCCTCCTGGATAGTCACAAAGTCCTGCAAGTTCTCACAAACTTGATCAGCAACGCGGTTTACGCTTTGTCCAAGAACACAGATAAGGACAGGATTCTCAAGATCGACACCGACAAATCGAATAGCAGCTACGTCCGAATCAAAGTCTCCGACAATGGCATGGGAATCGCCAAAGAGAATCTGACGCGGATTTTCGAGCACGGTTTCACGACCAAGAAGAAAGGACATGGATTCGGACTTCACAGTTCCGCCCTTTCGATAAGCGAGCTGAATGGTTCGATAAAGGTACACAGCAACGGGCCAGGCCAAGGCGCGGTTTTTACCGTCGAACTCCCTTTTAAGACACAGGAGGCCACAACATGAACAAAGCTGAAGAACAAGCTCATCGCATTCTGGTGATAGACGATAATCCGAACATCCATAAGGACTTCCAGACTATTCTTCTCGATGAGGAAGACAGTTCGGATTTGAATGACCTTCGCACCGAGGTCTTCGGTAAAGGCGCCAGCAGCGAGGCGGTGGTCACAAGTGTTTATCAGCTTGATTTTGCCTCCCAGGGCAAAGAGGGATACGAGAAGGTCGAGCAAGCCTGCGCGGAAGGGCGTCCGTATCAGGTCATCTTTGTTGATATGCGCATGCCGCCGGGCTGGGATGGCCTCGAAACCATCGAGCAGATCTGGCAGATCGACAAGAACGTCCAGGCGGTCATTTGCACGGCTTATTCAGATTATTCCTGGGGAGAAATCACTGAACGCCTCGGCCGATCGGACAACTTGTTAATTCTCAAGAAACCTTTCGACAGCGCCGAAGTGGCACAGCTTGCCAGCTCTCTGACCGAGAAGTGGATTCTCGCCAGACGAGCCTCCTTGAAAACCGAGCAATTGGAGCAGATGGTGGCGGAGCGAACAAACGAGCTCACAAATGCTAATGAGCAATTGAAGAAGGAGGTCGTCGAGCGCCAGGAGGCCCAGCAGCGACAGGACGAATTGCTCAAGGCTGTAGATAATGTCAACAAAGAGCTAAAGGATTTCGCATCGATCGTCTCGCATGATCTGAAGGCACCCCTGCGCGGAATCAAGGCCCTGGCCACGTGGATATTGGACGACTGCTCAGAAACACTGGGCAAGGAAGCGAACGAGCAACTGAACATGCTTTTAGGCCGAGTGGACCGGATGTACGAACTGATTGACGGCGTGTTTCGTTATTCGCGAGCCGGTCGTACCGAAGAACATCCTCTCCGAGTGGACCTGAACAAGTTTGTCCCAGAGATTATTGATATGCTCTCTCCACCGGAGAACATCGAAATAACGATCGAGAACAAACTCCCGATCATCGAGTGCGAAGAAACACGGATTATGCAGTTGTTTCAGAACCTGTTGAACAACGCCATCAAGTACATGGACAAGCCGAACGGGCAGATCAGAGTCGGCTGCGTCGAGGAGGACGGCTTCTGGAAATTCAATGTCGCCGACAACGGTCCCGGCATCGAAGAGAAACACTTTGAGCGAATTTTCAAGATGTTCCAGGCTCTGCAGGTGACCGACAAGTCCGAAGGGACGGGCGTGGGTCTGGCGATTACCAAGAAGATTGCCGAAATGTGCGGCGGCAAAATCTGGGTCGAATCACAAGTTGGAAAAGGCAGCACTTTCTTCTTTACACTACCCAAGAAAGACGTGGGGGCCGACAATGCGAAACTCGAAGCCAATACTGCTTGTTGAAGACGATAGCGTGGACGTTATGACGGTTAAGCGCGCTTTCAAGGAGCTCAACGTCGCCAACGAGCTGGTTTCCGCCGGCGACGGCGAGCAAGCTCTGGACTACTTGCGTCATCACGCGGAGACCAAGCCCTGCATCATACTGTTGGATTTGAATATGCCGAGAATGGGCGGCATCGAGTTCATGAAAATCGCCAAAACAAATGAATCTCTAAAGTCCATTCCTATCATCGTGTTGACGACGTCGAACACGGAACAGGATGTCACGCGGAGTTTCGAACTCGGTGCAGCCGGCTATATGGTCAAGGCGGTCGACTACAGCCGATTCCTTGATAGCATCAAGACGATCAATTCATATTGGACACTTAGCAAGCTGCCATCGGACGGAGATTGAACAATGGAAATGACGCGATATAAGGTACTACTGATCGAAGACAATCAGCTCGATCAGATGGCTTTCAAACGGTTCGTGGAATCGAATGAGATCCCATACGACTACACGATTGCCAAATCCGTGGCCGAGGGCAAGCGTGCCCTTGACTCGGATCAGTTCGATATCATTATAAGCGACCATTCGCTCGGAGACGGCACCGCTATCGACGTCCTGAATTTATCAAAAGACGTGCCTATCATCGTTGTCACCGGAGCCGGCGATGAGGAGACGGCAGTCAACGCCTGGAAGGCCGGGGCTTATGATTATATGGTCAAGGATATCAACCAGGACTACCTTAAGGCCATTCCGAAAACCGTCGAAAATGCTATTCATCATAGCATGGTGGAGAAGAAGCTCCAGTTGCTCTCCGGCGCCGTCATGAGCACCGAGGACAGCGTCTTCATCACGGACATGCAAGGCAAAATTGTCTTTGTCAACAAGGCCTTTTGTCGGACCTACGGCTACAAAGAAAACGAAATCGTCGGGCAAAACAGCAACCTCCTCTGGATCGGACGGCATCAGAGCAAGAACACCCGGAGCGTTTTCGAGACGAAGACCATCGGAAGCGGCTACGAAGTCGGTTTCTACCACCGCAGGAAAGATGACAGTGTATTTCCGGTCTCATTGTCCAGGTCGAATATCAAAGATGCTAAGGGCAATGACGTTGCTATTGTCGGAGTCGCGCGTGATATTAGCGAGAGGATTCTGATAGAGGATCAGATCAGAAGTACCAACCTGAAGCTGAAAAAGAAGAACCAGTTCCAGAGTGAAATGGCCGTCATGGTTGCCAAAACCCTCCAGAAGCTACTGACCGAGGGCAACATCGAGATGGCCGACAGGCTCATTAGCGATTATCTCGATATCTCGCGGATCGAGGCGGAAAAGGTGGAACTGAAACCTCGCCACTTCTGCTTCTCCTCTCTGGTCTCCCAGGCAATCGAGGCGTTTAGACCTCTCGCCTCCGAAAGAGCCGTGGAGTTGACCAATCTCACCTCGGCCCCTACGCTCCCTATCGAGGCCGACTACGACAGAATGGCACAGGTCTTGGTCAATCTCCTCAGTCGGGCCATCAAATTCTCCCCGCCGAACGGTAACGTCCGTATCGACGCCAGGGACGCCGGGAAAGAGCTGCACGTGGAAATTCATGATGACGGCCCGCCTCTCGAGCGTAATGATATCCACCGTATCGTCAATCGCTCCGACTGGATCAAAGAGCAGTTCCATGCCGGCCGTGAAGACCTCGCCTTGGGTCTTCGGATAGCCATTGAATTCGTGGAAATGCACGGCGGGCGTATATGGACTGAAAATGCAGGTACCAAGCAAAACACTTTCTGTTTTACCGTACCGAAAGTTGCGGTGCGGCGAGACGTTCCGATGGAAGTCTCCTCACTCAAGACGAGCTGACGTTCCGCTCGCTGCTATTGGAGAATGAAAGAACACTCAGCAGATCTTCATGAACTCTCATGAAAAGGCAGGGCGTCAGGGAACAGGGGTAAGAGACAGTTTCTCGAGCACTGAAAGACAAGAGAAATCTGATATGAGTATGAGACTAAAGCTGGTCCTGGGATTCGTAGTCGTGGCGTTGCTGATCGGCGTCGTACCAATGGCATACCTTACGACGAGTTGGAAGATCCTTCATGAATCCTTCGATGGAAGCTCTTTGGCGTCAGATAGCGGAATGATAGACACGATTGACGGTCTGACAAAGGGTGCGCTGATCACAGTGGCGGCACTCATGGTCGTAGCCGTTGCCTCTGGCGTTCTTGTCTTCCGCTACGTCTCCAGACGTTTTGCACAACTCAAGGCCGCGATGGACAAGTTCGCCGATGGAGACCTGGACGTCCGAGCTGATATCGGAAGAAACGATGAAATCGGCCGAATTTCAAGCGCGTTCAATCGCATGGTTGAAAGCCGTAAAAAAGTGGAGGAGCTCCAAAAAGCCAACGAAGGAAAGTTCAATGCGATGGTGAGTGCCATTGCCGACGACATCGTCCTCCTCGACAAGGACTTTAACATCATTTGGACAAATGCAACGGCCAAAAGAACGTACGGCGAGAATATGGTTGGGCGAAAATGCTATGAGGTGTATCACGGGAGAATAGCGCCTTGCGAGCCTTACCCGTGTCCCACCATTAAAGCCTTTTACGACAATAAAGTCCATCGGTATGAGACGATGGTCGCAGATAAAGATGCCCAGACCAGGTATCTTCACTGCGTAGCCAATGTGGCCCTGCGGGATGAACAGGGGCGCCCTGAGGCCGTGCTGGAGATATGCAGGGATATTACCGAACGCCGACGTACAGAAGATGCGCTGAGAGCCAGCGAACGTAAATGTTCGGACCTCGTGCAGTACTCTCCGGACGCCATCATCTCCCTGGACAAGACGGGCAATTTCCTTTCTTTCAATGCGGCCGCCGAGCGGATGACAGGCTTCTCGGCTGAACAAGTTCTCGGGCACCACTTTACAAAAACAGGAATCTTAGCGGAGGAGTCTATTCAGAAAGCGCTGAAGGAATTCGGACTGCTTCTCACGGGCGCCGAGCGTTCCCCTTTCGAACTGGTTGTCACCCGGCCGGACAAGACCCGCCTCGTGACGGAAGCGAACGCACGTTTGATCGAGCAGAGCGATCGGGAGATATGGGTCCAGCTCATATTGAGGGATATCATGGAGCGCAAGCAGGCCGAGCGTGCCCTGGATCGAAGCGAGAACCTGCTTCGCACAGTCATCACTGCAACCAAAGACGCTATGATCACCGTCGGCGAGGATGGCTTGATCAATCTATTCAATCCGGCGGCGGAGAAAATGTTTGTTCGCGAAGCGACTGACGTGATCGGCAAGCCCCTCGATCTTCTGATCACCGAACAATGCAGGCAAGAATATCAGCAATGCGTGAAGGATTACTCTGCCCCGAACGAACGGACCAGGATCGCCGGACGAACTTTCGAGGCGATGGGCCGGCGTAAGGACGGCCGCATTTTTCCCCTCGAGCTATCTCTTTCGGCCGGAGTCGTTGACAAGGAGCGTCTGGTGATTGTTGTTGTCCGCGATATCACCGAGCGAAAAAGGGCCGAACAGGCTCTCGAAGAGTTGAACACCGCCCTGGAGACGACGAACCTGGATCTGATACGCACCAACCGGGAGCTTCAGGAATTCGCCTATATTACAGCTCACGACCTCAAGACTCCGCTCCGCGCAATTGGGACGCTGGCGGACTGGCTATCGGTAGACTATGCGGACAAGTTTGACGAGCAGGGTAAGGAGCATGTCGCGCTTCTTGTTACCAAAGCCAAGCAAATGAGCGCGTTGATCGATGACGTACTTCGATACTCAGGCATCGGCAATAGCGCTCGAAAATGTCAACAAGTTGATTTGAATCAGGTCTTACAGGAAGTCATTGACGAAATCGCTCCGCCCGAACATATCGACGTGACGGTCCAGAATCCATTACCGACGATGATCTGCAAAAAGACACACATCATCCAGATCTTTCAGAATCTCATTAGCAATGCCGTCAAGTACGCGGACAAGCCCCAGAGCCACATTAAGGTCGCGTGCGTCGAGCAGCCGGAGACGTGGATGTTCAGCGTTTCAGACAACGGACCCGGAATCGAAGAGAAATACTTCGAAAAGATCTTCAAAATCTTCCAGACCCTCGCGCCTCGTCGCGGCGTTGAGAGTACCGGCATAGGATTGTCCATTGTCAAGAAACTCGTTGAGCTGAACAGAGGCAAGGTTTGGATCGAATCCGAGATTGGCAAAGGAAGCACGTTCTTCTTCACTTTGCCTAAGGAAAAGCCGGTGTTGCAATGATGCTGTCCCGGTTGTATCCTGCCCAGGTCAGCCAACACGAAACAGGCTATTGAACCTTCAGTTCCTCCTTTAGCGAAGCCACGATCGCAACCACTTCGTCGGCGGCTTGTTCAACACGAACACTGCGGTTTTCAGACTCTCGACGCAGCTTGATTTCTATGAAGCCCTCGGCGAGTGATTTCTTGCCCACTGTGACCCGCAACGGGATACCGATGAGGTCCGCGTCCTTGAACTTTGCCCCGCCGCGAAGCACCCGGTCATCCAGCAACACCTCAACGCCCTTGTTGAGCAACTGCTCGTGAAGGCCGTCGGCTACCTGGACGACTTTTTCATCGTCCTGATTGACGCAGGTAATAATAACCTCGAATGGCGCGATGCTGATAGGCCAGATAATGCCGTTGTCGTCGTTGCCCCGCTCGATGGCGGAGGCAAAAATGCGATTGATGCCGATGCCGTAGCAGCCCATGATGCAGGGTTTCTCATGGCCTTCCTCATCGAGGAACTTCGCACCGAGCTTCTTGCTGTACTTTGTCCCTAATTTGAAGACCTGGCCGACTTCGATACCCTTTTTGAAGAGCAACGGCTTGCCATTATACGTGTCCCCCTCTTCGGCATAGCGGATATCCGCGACGACGACATTGTCGCCTTCGAGCGGAAAGTCTCTGCCAGGCACGACGTTTCGACTATGATAATCCGTTTTGTTAGCTCCGGCGACTCCCGACGCCATCGCCGCAACGCAATGATCCACAATCATTCTCTCTACTCTACCGGCTATCCCTATCGGTCCGGCGAACCCGACCCTGGCGCCCGTGACCTTTTCTATGACCTCCTCATTGGCCAGTTCCAGGTATTCGCCGCCCATTATCTGAGTCAGTTTCTCTATGTTCAGCTCATGATCGCCTCTCAAGAGTGCGGCCACTGCACCGCCGGCAGCGCTGTAAATGAGCGTCTTTATCATGTCCTTCGGCTGAGTCTGTAGAAAAGTGCAAACTGCTTCGATAGTGCCCGTATTCGGTGTATGCACGTCCTCGGGCGGTGGAATCGACTGTCTTTCGTTTCTCGGTACTGGATCGACCGTAGCTCTTTCGAGATTAGCTGCGTAGGAGCCATCTCTCGTATAGACGATTGTATCTTCACCCGATTCGCACGGAATTGTGAACTGGTGCGAGCCGGAGCCGCCCATTTCGCCGGACTCGGCCTGGACAATCACGTATTCGATCCCGCATCGTTGGAAGATCCGGCAATAAGCGTCGTACATCGCCTTGTAAGATACATCGAGCCCTTTTGCATCGATGTCGAAGCTATAGGCGTCTTTCATGATGAATTCGCGCGACCGGATGGGTCCAAAGCGAGGTCTAAACTCATCGCGGAATTTCGCACTAATTTGATACAGATTGACGGGCATCTGCTTGTAGGAATTGATCTCACCGGCGGCCAGAAAAGTCACCACTTCCTCGGCCGTCGGGCTGAGCACACTGATCTTGCCGTGCCGGTCTTCGAGCCGGAACATGGTCGGGCCGTAATCAACGCTGCGGCCCGTCTTCTCCCAAAGCTCAAGCGGCTGCAAGGACGGCACTAAAATCTCCTGGGCGCCGGCCCGGTTCATTTCCTCACGCACGATAGCGATGATCTTGAGCAGACACCGCCACCCCAACGGAAGGTAAGTATACGTGCCACTGGCCACTTTGCGACACAAACCCGCTCGGATCATTAACTTATGACTGATTGTCTCAGCATCGGAAGGAACCTCCTTCACCGTCGGTATAAACATCCGGCTGTATCTCATGCTATATTCCTCGTGGTTAGCAAGCCAATATCCATCGTTCTATCGACATGAAATATGCGACACACGAAGCGTGTTTATAGCCAAAATATCACCCCGTTGCAAGGGTATTCCCGCAGATGTGACGATAGGGCATGATGAGCAAGAACCCCGCCTCACGGAGACTCTATAGTGCCGTCTTCAATGAGTGAGTTAGCTTGAAACGCGATGAAGCCGCCCTCGTCCGTTCCGTCAGTTACGTATGTCTTCGTAGGCACCCACACGGACGCTGAAGACATCCGATACGAACTGATTGAACCGCGTCTGGAGCGTGTGATCCACGTAAACCAAGTCCCCAGGCTTTATCGCGATAGCGTACGCATCGAGAATCTTCTTGCTGTCAATCGAAAACGTCGCCGAGACGATCTCACCTGACTCGTCTTGCCGATAGACTTTGACGTAGTGTGGATCAGCGGTCATGTCGAGGCCGCCCGCATAGGCCAGCGCTTCCATCAAATTATATTGAACGTCCGGTGGATATTGAAACGCGTTCGGGTTCCTCACAAGGCCCATAACGGTGAAGACTCTTTCATTCTCCCTCTGGTACTTCTCGACCTCGCAGACGACCATCGGGCGATTTACAACATACTTCGGATAATAGGCGTCGATCACGGTCGCCTCGATTTCCGAAAGTGTCATGCCGCCGACGCGGATTTCACCCACGATCGGCAGCGTGATGTATCCCTCCTCGGTCACCCGAACTAGGTACGGTTCATAATCCTTACGGCCGTAAACGGGTTTGAGCCACTCGGTGAACTCCGTAGAAATGACCCGCAAAACAGCGGGCATCTGAAATTCCAGGATATCCCCGGGAACAACGCGATACGGACCGAGGTGAGACGTTCCTCCCAAGCCAACGACTTCTGACTCCGTCGCCAGGGGGCCGGCCTTTTTGAAACTCTCCAACTGCTCAGGAGTGGATAACTTCGGACCGCAACCCGTCAGAAGACATAAACAACATACTACCGCTCGCAGGCACCATTGATTCTTCCTGCTTGCGTCAACCAACTTCCCTATTTTGCTCACCTGCACGCTTCCTTGCCCATGCCACGGTCTTCGCTATCGAAGACTGGATTCACACTTTATCGGCTAAATCACCGACATACAGCCCAAATCCTCATTCCACACCGATCATATGCAAAACGACCTATGCACGGTTGTCGCAGACTACCACCCCAAAAGCGGCCGCGTTCGGTTCGTTGCAGGAGCCATATCGACCCCACTCACGGAGAAGCCGGTCTACTCTTACTGTCATCATCCTGAGCAAGGATGACAGGAACAGCGATGGCTGCAGTAACGACTCCAACTGTCGGCAGATTCCAGCCGAAACCACTCAACAGCTTGCCCAGCAGAGAGCCCCCGCCGACTGCACCACTGACGCCCGCTTGGTTACTTAGGACTCTCGCCGCCTGCATCGAAACCAGACCCACCGGATTCAGCGCTCCCTCGCACACCGCCGACGAGCAG
>CAYZAH010000096.1:0-9828 GCA_964475805.1 uncultured Pirellulales bacterium
CGCTTCCACGGAGCCATCGGCCGACAAGAGGAATCTCGCGTCGCGGGGATCGATGACATCGGCACCCACGTGTGCGGGCCGAGCTGCCGGCAAGATTTCTGTTGCCGGCTGCATGGAAGGCTGAGCGTCCGAGGATTGCTGGCCCAGGACCGAGACAATCCGGTCCATGAGACTGGGCGGTGCAATAGCCACAACGGCGCCGTTGTGAATATCAATGATTGCCTTGATTTTTGCATCCGGCGACGGTGGTTTCGAGAAGCTCCCGATGGATATACCACGGGTCAGGCTGGGGCTGAGCTTCGCGGCAATCTGTTCATTTGAAGGAATATTCCTGGCGGCGGAAACAGGGAGGATCGCTCTCGTTACGAACTGGCCCGGCTCGTCGACAAGATCGAGAAGAGCCTGGGCCTTAGCCAGCTCGCCCGGCTGCGCGGTCACCAAAAGCGTGGGCGATCCGGGAAAATGCGTAACCGTGCCCGTTATGAACTCGGCGAGGTATTTCTTGCCTTGATCGATGGAGAGATGTTCAAGGGAAAAGATCTTAAATTTCGTCTCCTCAGGTGGACCCGCCTGCGGCCCGGCCAACACACAGTTGCCGGCGAGCAGGAAAGCGACGACCAAAGCAAGTATCCCGATGTGTCCCCCGCGAGGAAAACGTTTTTTTTCCGTCATAGAACGCCCCTTCATCCGATAAGCCAGGAAATATCTTCCACACCCTTCACTCTCAATTGCCCCCGGCTACTTGACCACTATTCACATAACCATCTGTGTACTAAAGTCTTACACACATACCAGTACAGCAGTGCACTGCCAGCGGTCGAGTGCCGGATATACAATCAGACATAGAAAAAGGCCAAAAGTTCCCGTTATCAGTAAAAAAATCGGTGGTTTTCCCGGTCTAAGACACGGTGCTTTCGACGGAAGGACTCGGCAAGAGATCAGTGTGGACTTTGTTGGGCTGGGGCGATTCAGGTGGTGATTCGGAGCAGAGTGACCGCGGACTTTTCTGGGCTAAGCGCCACGCTTCTGGCGTGTGATCCCCTGGATTCAAGTGGAAGATGAATAAACTCGCTCCGTCTGTCCGCCGGTAGGCCGAAAAGGGAGCTTATTTTGATTTTCCGTCTTCTGAGGGAATTCGGTTCGGATCCGGTTCTTCCTGCAAGGTTTTGCCCAGATTTCCGAGTTTCTTCGCTTCTTCGGAACTGATACGAGTCGATTGATATTGGGAGATGAGTTTCTCTATCTTTGCAGCCTTTTCCTTGTCGTCAACGCCTGCTGTCTTATCTGATACCGTGCTCTTTTGCAGACCTCTGAGTTTCTCGATAAGGGCCTTTGCTCTGGCGTCCCTATCGTTCTGTTCGTCCGCGTTCTGTTCGTCCTCGTTCTCTTCGCTGCTCTTTTGTTCCCGTAAGACCGTCGTAGGAGCCCGCGAAAGGGTAGGACGGGTTCTGTTGGAGGCGGTAAATCGCGAGTTGGTACGCGCCGGGGTGGCGGTCCGTTTGGAGGTCACGGGCGAGTTCTTAACCGAGGACTCGTCGATTGCCAGCTCGAAATCTTCCTCGCCGCTGCTCTGGACAACGATCCGGCCGTCTTTGATCTGATGGATCAGGAAGTGCCCTATCTTGCCGGACTGCCTGACCCAGCGTCGCGCCTGGCCCGGCTCGTCGATCAGCGCCAGCGACGTGTTCGGGTCGCTCGGGCAGTAGCTTGTACAAACGAGTTTGAATTTGGGCGTTACTTTGAAATTGCTGGCTGCTTTCGGGCCCCTCGATGTCGCCAAGGCCCTTTTTTCCGTGGGTTTCGGATTCAGATACCTAGCGAATGCCTGTGCCTGCTGCACCAGTGGGGACGTCACGTCTTTGTTCTTGCTCATTCGGTTGTCTACGGATTGCTCGAACTTCTCCCTGATTCCCGGCGATTCCAGAAATTCCTTCGCTTTTTCGTCATCGTGAACGCCATAAATGATGGTGAAAATGAAGAGAACGGCCCCCAGTATTCCCGCCAAAACACCTGTTATACGCAACGTATTGACCATGTTCGTTCTGGAAGTACGATTTCTGTCCTATAACGAGTTTACACTCTTACCGTCTTCCTATTTGACATGACTGGCGGCATTAGGTTCCCTCCAATGCACAATTTTCTGTCGAAAGGCCTCCTCGTGTCCGGCGTATTCACCGCTGTGCTCGGGGGTGTGGCAGTCCGTACAGGTCGATTTCGGCTTCGTGGGTTTGGTCAGCCCGGCCGTCATGATATGCTCGGAGCCGGGGCCATGACAGTTCTCACAGCCGACACCTTCCAATTGTGGGGTCTTGTCCTGGGTGATGAATCCACTTTCGTAGTCCATGCCGACGACGTGGCAGACGACACATTCGGGGTCGAAGTTCGAGCCGACTTTCTCCAGCGTCTCGAAAGCGTGCGCATGGGCCTGCTCGCTCCATTTCTCGTATTCGTAAGCATGGCAACTCGCGCAAGACTTGGAGCCGACGTATTGTAGTTTGCCGGGCAGGGCAAAGCGTGGATGCTCCTCGAGGATGTTGGTTTCCTTAACGATCTGCTGGTAGTCTTTGTACAGGTTGATCAGAGACGCATTTTGCTCCAGGTCTTCCTTGACGGGGATGGCCTGAAAAGCGAACACGGGCTTGCCTTTACCGGGCGTCCCTTCGATTTGCAGTTTGCACACGTACCTGCCGAATCGGCCCACTGAGAGGACCAGCGGCTTTTTGTTTGGCTCGCTGACAATCATCGGCTCGTCGGATACCGTTGGACAAATAACACAATCGACGAGTCCGATCCTTGCGATGGAGGCGACAATGGCCGCATCACAACGGTTGACAATGAGGATATCGATCGTATTCTCGCCGTTTTTGTCGCCGAAAGCGTCTCTGATTTGCTCGATTGGCGACGCTTTCACGTCATAGGTCAAGACACGAATGGTGACTGGTTTTCCGTTAAGTAGATACCGGCGTTGGAACCTCGCTGTTACGTTCGAATCCGCTGCGTAAGGGCTGATGAGACCGAGGATAGGATTGTCCAATAATCCGAGGTTTTGGCTGATCTCAACGTCTTTTTCAGTCAGATTCAACACGTCATAACCGAGAAGACTCAGCGCCTGAAGCGATATGTCGAACTTGATCATATCTTGTTTGGCATCGCCCCTAACCAGCGATCCCGTATCCATCACCAGCCTTTTGTCCGGGGGGACGCTGTTAAGAATGGCAGCGCGTCTGCTAAACCCACCGAGTTGCCCGCCGGAACAGCCGCACGGCTTCAACTCGCCGAGGGTGTTGCCGGTAATGAAAACGGTGAGCGCCTCAGTGCCGCGACGCCCCGTCGTTTCACGCGGCGGCGCTTTGCTCGGCGCAGTGGGCACACACGACGCAGCCATCCCTAATCCTATGAGCAGGGATGCCGCGGCGACCTTCTTCCTGGCTCCGGTAAGAATCTTCAAGCGACCTCTACTTTTTGCTTAGACTGGGTTTACGTTTCGTGAAGTACCCGTTGCACGGAATGGAGAGGGTCTGGCCGTCCTTGAGGCTGATCGTGAATCTGTCCGAGAATTTGATTCCGTCCCCGGCCGCCGGCGGCGTGATTTCCAGATCAAGCTGATAACCCTTCGTGATTTTCGTCTTGTCCAAGACCTTAACGCCGATCGTGCCGTCCTTTGAGGACACGGATTCGATCTCGAAGTCCTGCCCATAGTTGTTCAGTACCGAGATCTTCTTCTCCGTCGGCGTCTGCGGTTCAGCGTTGAAAACGATAATCAAAGGCGGACTAAGCGTGTATCTCGGCAGCACGTCGAAGAGAATCGTGAGTGTATTGCCTTCCGGGTGAGTCAAAGTGATATTGATCCGACCTTTGAGGTTCTTCTGGAGCTTTTCCGCGTTGACTTTGGGCTGCAAGACGAATTTCGTGGCTTCCACGGAAGGATCGAAATCGGCGGTAATGCAATCGGCCGTCGATTGGAAGCCTACGATAGAGAACGGCTCGTTGTTAAGGCTGTGGATGGTGATTTCCGGACACCCGGAGTTCTTTTCGTCAAAAACGAGCTTGAGCCTTTCCGGCGTGCAGACAACCCGCTGGACGATTTCCGCCCTGACGGTCAGGGTGACGGCGGGGTTTGTCTTGTCGTTGCTGTGGACGACCATTGTTCGGGTAAATACACTCGGCCGCATTCCCGAGGTCCATTCGACCTTGATAGCGCCGCTTTCGCCGGGTGCATACTCCATCTTATCCAGAGTGGCGTGAACGCCGCAACAGCTCGGAACCTTCAAAATCTTCAGCGGAGCGTCGCCGACGTTTGAGAACTTAATCTCGCCCGTCTTCTTGGTATTCGGGCCGACTTCACCGAAATCGAGAAGTTCCTTCTCGAACTTGATTTTGGGTGAATGCTCGCCGGTCTCGGGCGGAGTTTTGATTTCCACCATAGGTGGCTCGGAAGGCGTCAAGCTTTGTTTCGCCGACTGGGTTTTCTGTTGGCAGCCGGCAAAAACCAGCAGAGAACCGCCGATAATAAAAGTGAAAAGAGAACATTTTCGTTTCATGTTTTCGATCTCCAAAATCCCTATTTTGGTGTAGACTTCGGCAAATAAACGACCCATAGTTTAGCGAAAAAGACGCTCTCAACAAGGATTTTCCGATTCCAGGCCGGGATGCCGACCGCTACCCGAACCCGGTCGGACACACGTCAGAATCCACGCCCCTCGCAAATATTGTCAATACTATACTCGCTACCGCGGCATTTTGTTCCCGACGGCTCGCGATCAGACCTCCCCACGTTTTCTACAACGCTTTTGTGTTTCTGGACCTTGGGTCGTCAGCCGTTTGACCGTTGTGGAGTGTGCCGTTGATGGCGATGTCTCTGAAATGGGCCATCGGGTCGTAAAACTTGCGGTTCAGATCGACGACGTTGACCATCAGGCCTGGGCGGTTCGACTTGAGCTGGCGGACGATCTTTCCGTCCGGCTGAATGAAACACGATGGATACGGAGCGTAATATCCGCTCGAATTGGACATGCTCACCCAGAGATGATTCGTCGCCGCTCGGCATTGCATTGTTTGCCGCATGATGTGCGTGTGGACGCTCGGTCCCTTTTGGCGGGCGTTGTAAAAGGACTGAAAAATACAGTGGACTTTTTGCTTGTACAATTCGCGGTAAAGCTCAGGGAACCGCAAGTCGAAGCATATCAGCATCGAGCATTTCACGCCATTGATAGTGAACGTCGCGAACCGGTCCCCGGGCGTCAGCCGTCGCAAGTCACCCGTCGTGCAAAACCGCTTATCGTAGCGGTCCTCTATCTTGCCATCAGGCCCGATCAAATACAGGCTATTGTGAGGTTTGTTCGGCTCCGTCAGCCGGTGCGTGCTGCCCAGAACGACCCACAAGTCTAACTCTTTAGCCAGCACCATGATTTTCTCGGTCTCGACTCGCAGCAGGTTCCAATCGTATCCCTCGAAGTTCGGAAAGTCCGTACCGACATAGCCGCTCAACGCGCATTCAGAGAAATGCACAACGTCGGCTTTCGCCTTGCCCGCCTCGCGCAGGAGTTCGCAGATCGCCCGCGAGTTCCTCTCAATCTGAGGTCCCACGGGAAACTGACACGTCGCAATTCTTAGCACAACATCGTTTTTCACGCGTCACTCCCGAAGATATACTCTTCTTAGTAAACGAGATCAGCTTTTAGAGGCTGCGATTCTAACACAGGTGACAGGGGTAGTCCACCGGGATTTGCATTGCATGAACGGCCCGGGCGACTATAATTAAGTCCCTATGTCAAGAACAGTAACAAAATGCCTCTTGCCCTTTCATCTATGGAGGAAATGCTCATGACAAGTTCCGGCAACAGGATAAATAGACGTCGCTTTCTACAAATGACTTCAAGCTCCGCCGCTGCGTTGTTCTTACCCCGGCTGTCTCTCGGTGCCGGCGGGAGCGGGCAGCCGGACAGGCCCAATATTCTCTGGATCAGCACCGAGGACATCAACCCCGATTTGGGCTGTTATGGCGACAGTTACGCAGTAACGCCCAACCTCGACGAGCTTGCGGCTCAGGGTGTTCGCTATACCAACGTCTTTTCGCACGCGGGCGTTTGCGCCCCGACGCGCTCGGGCATCATCACCGGCATGTACCCGACCACCCTCGGCACGCAGCACATGCGCTGCAATGGCGTGCCGCCCGCCTACGTCAAGTGCTTCAGCGAATACCTCCGGGCGGCGGGCTACTACTGCACGAACAACGTCAAGACCGACTACCAGTTCGCCTCGCCGCCGAGCGCCTGGGACGAGTGCAGCCGGAAGGCCCACTGGCGCAATCGCGGCAAAGGCCAGCCGTTCTTCGCGATCTTCAATTTCACGATCACACACGAGAGCCAGATACGAAACCGCAGCCAGGGGATGCTCAAGCGACTGGCCACGTTAGGACCAAATGAGAGGCACGATCCGGCTAAAGCCGTGATTCCGCCTTACTATCCCGACACGCCGCTGGTCCGCCAGGATTGGGCGCAGTACTATGATATTATCACGCTGATGGATAAGATGGTTGCCGACACGCTCAAACAGCTCGAAGACGACGGCCTCGCTGAGGATACGATTGTCTGGTTCTGGGGCGACCACGGGCGAGGCTTGCCGCGGGCCAAGCGGTGGATTTACGATTCGGGTTTGAGAGTCCCGCTGCTCATTCGCGTGCCGGCCAAGTGGCGCAAGCTCGCTATGCCCGCTGATCCCGACGCCGTCAAGCCCGGGAGCGTCAATGACGATCTGATCGCGTTCATCGACTTTGCCCCGACGATGCTCTCGTTAGCGGGCGTTGAGATTCCGAAGCACATTCAAGGAAAAGCGTTCTTGGGAAGCCAGAAGGCCCAGCCGCGTGAGTACATCTATGCCGCACGCGACCGGATGGACGAGGCGTACGACCTGATCCGGGCCGTGCACGATAAGCAGTACGAGTATATTCGCAACTACATGTGGTACGTCACACGCGGCCAGGACATCAACTACATGAACCTGATGCCGACCATGCAGGAGATGCGCAGGCTAAACGCCGAGGGCGAGCTAAAGGGGCCGGAAAAGCAGTACTTCGAGAAGACAAAGCCGCTCGAAGAGCTTTATGACATCATTACCGACCCGCACGAGGTCAACAACTTGGCAGCCGATCCGAAGTACAAGGACGTGCTGGAACGTATGCGCCGGGTCCACGAGCGATGGGTCCGGGAAACGTCGGATATCGGATTGATTCCGGAGCCAGTGTTTGACGAGATGAAGCGGCCGGGCGGAAAGATGCAAACGACGGCCGAGCCGGTCTTCTGGTCGCCGAGGTGGCAGCCGGGTACGTCGGGCAAAGCGGCTCGCCGCATCACAATTGCCTGTCCGACGCCGGGTTCTTCAATCGTTTACAGAATCACGGGTAGCGGCGATGCCGAGCCGGATTGGAGACTGTACACGAAGTCCGTCTGGCTGACGCCGGGCAGCGTATTGCACGCCAAGGCGTGCCGGATCGGCTTCAAAGACAGCAAAGAGGTGCGCGTCAAATACGACGACGAAATCTCAACCTCGCGGCCGCCCGAAACACCCGCTGAGGACCCGCAACATTGGCGAGTCAAGCTCGACCAAACCGACCAGTTGGAGCGTTTGCGAAAGCTGAGGGAACTGGACTACCTGGGTGAGAAGGCGATACCGCGATACCACGATGCTCTGAAGGATAAATACGCCTCCGTGCGCTATTGGGCCGCAGTCGGTTTGCACTATAACTGCAAAGAAGCAGCCGACAAGGACAAGGCCAAAGCCGCGTTGACAAATATGCTGACCGACCCGGCTGTAGTCGTCCGCATCGCCGCCGCCCACGCCCTGTGCGATTGGGGTAGCGAAAAGGATGCCTTACCCGTCTTAGCCGAAGCGCTCAAAAGTAAAACCGACAAGGCGCGTCTATTCGCGGTGACCGCTCTAAACAAAATCGGCGAAAAAGCCCGGCCCGTCTTACCCCAGATAAGGCCCATCCAGAAGGATTCGGACACATACGTCAAGCTCGTTGCCCAAGCGACAGTGAAGCAGCTTGAGGGTTAATAGTCCGTTGCTCGTGACTCGTCGCTCGTCGCTCGTGCTCAGGAGCGCCGTCATTGCGAGGCCCGAAGGGCCGTGGCAATCTCCCGGCTTGTGACAGGCTGTACGCCAACGCCTATTGCGCCTTGACAATCACATGGCTTGCAGCTATTGTGAGGCTACAGGGAGCAGTCTGACACTTCAGGAATTAGACAGATGGCCCAAGGCAACATATTTGTCGGCAGAAAGGCGGAATTGGACCAGTTCAACAAGGTCCTTGAAGACCCGCGCGGTCAGGCTGTCTTGGTTGTCGGCCATCGAGGCATGGGCAAAACCTGGCTCATCAACAAGATGGCCGAGCTTGCGGAAAACCATCCAAACCTCAAATGCGCCTGTGTTCGCTACGAGGTCACTCCAACGGATACCGTTGGCTCCACAATGGCCCTCATGATGGACGACGCATACGAAGCCGGTAGGTCGCTTAAGGAAGGATTGAAGGTCACGGTCAGAAACAAGGAGATGCTAAAGGCCCTCACCAGGGTAGCGCAAGTCATTGGAGGAACGAGGGCTAAGGCCCTTGGCGAACTTATTCTCAGTTTCCACCGTGAGAAAACAATGAATACGCGTGCCCAGTTTCTGGGCGCCCTGAATGCTCTGAGCAATCATTTAGGACAGAATGCGCGGGCAGTGTTTATCATTGACCCGGAAAAGTACATGCAACAGAAGAGTGCCTCCGACTGGCGCATTGTTGTAAAACAATTGCCTGAGAGAATAAAATTCATTTTTGCCCAGCGAACAGAAGACGAGCTTGTTAACAGCAAAACATTCATGGCACTGGAAAACGTGATACTCATTCCGAGGGAGTATCTTGGGCGCCTTGCGGGAAGCGAGGTGGAAGATTTACTGCGCCTGCGGGTAGGAGATGTTGGTCTATCGGGTGATGTCCTGCGCACTCCAATCAGGCGTTACGACGGGCATCCTTATGCCGTTCAGGCTGCACTCGACATCGTAAGAAAGACAAAAAGTGTCAGCGAGTTGCCACAAGATCCGACGCCGGAGGCTGTTGCTGAAACCCAGTGGGATGAAGTCTGCAACATCGGATCAGAAGCCGTTTCCCTCTTTGAGGCATACGCAATTTTAGAAGTCGGAGTACCGGATGAGGTCGTGCAGAATGTTAGTGGCTTGAATGCTAACACCAGAAAATGTTTACAAAAAGATGTATATCTTCGCGGACTACTACGCGAAGAAGGATACGGGACACGGATCTATCATTCTATATTGTCAGACCATATTATAGAGCAGATCGGAGAAGCTGAAAAAAGAGAGTATCATATAAGAATTACTGAAATCTACCTCAGACAGTTGGGAGATATTGATTATTCGACTGTGCTCAGGGTGTTGGAAAGCATGAGAATCGCAAGATTGAGGTATAACGTTATCATTTTCAATGTTCTAGTCAACAAGGCCCCCGACTACGATACGGCCAAGGGCTGGCTGCATGTCATGCGGCAAGAGAATATCCAGCCCGACGTGACGACCTACACTACGCTTGTGAACAAGGCCCCCGACTACGATACGGCCAAGAGCTGGCTGGATGTCATGCGGCAAGAGAATATCCAGCCCGACGCGATAACCTACAGTGCGCTCTTTCACAAGGACATATCCCAGAAATCGGCCGAGGATATTCTACAATGGTATATGACACAAGAGATTCATCCTGTTGGACCGATTAACGCTCTTATAACAAACTTCAGAAAGAATGGAAAAATCCAAGATGCGTTACGTTTGATTTTGGAC
>CAYZAH010000097.1:0-9789 GCA_964475805.1 uncultured Pirellulales bacterium
GTGCAAGAGGACGCTCCCAAATACCAGCCGAACCTTGACACCGACGCGGCTGCCGCCTATGCTGTGGACTCGCAGTAAACGGCTATACTCAGCAGATATTAGTTTCGGTGATCGAAAATGGGACGTCTGGTGATCCTATCGGGACCCTCGTGCGTGGGCAAAGGTCCGCTGCAAGCGGCCCTGAAACGCTTCTATCCCGCGTTGGCGGGTCGGCTAACAAAGATGGTCCTATATAACTGCCGGGCTCCGCGCCCGGGCGAGACGGACGGGGTAGATTATCATTTCCGAAAGCGAGAAGAAATCGAGCAACTCCGCGACGGCGACAGATTTCTGCTGATCGACATCCGGGGCGACCTGCAAGCGCTCGACATGCGCGTGCTGAACGAGACACGAACCAGCGGCGATGCCTTCTTCGAGGGCAACGCTCTTATGGTCCGCGCGCTTCGCGAGCGAGCCGGAGTTGAGAACATTCCATGTTTGAGCATTTTCCTCTCGCCGCTTTCGCAAGAGGAAATTACGTGGCTCAAGCGTCCTGAATTACACGTCTCGCTGGCCGACCTCGTCACCGACGTCATGCGACGCAAACTATTGCGACGCACCCGGCGACAGAAAACAAATCTGGCGATGACGGACCTTGAGAATATCGAACGAAGGGCTTCGACCGCCTATCGCGAGATGCAGGAGGCCGTCCGTTACGATTACGTGATACCCAACCACGACGGGGAAGACAGCGACAACTGGGACGCCTTCTATTATCCCGTGGGCGACGCCCGCAAGACACTGTTGAGCTTCGCCGCCCTTTTGCGAGGAGAAGAACCGCCGCTGGTCGAGCATTGGCCGAGCGACCTATTACCCTGATATGAGTGTTATCATGGATTCGATAGACCAAAGCTATCAGCATTTGGCGTGTCATTACATACACAGGCAACTCGACGTCCTGATCGAGCAGATGGATGGTGCGCGCCGGGCCGAGGACATCGAATGCGTTCATCAGACACGGGTGGCCTCGCGAAGGTTGAGGGCGGCACTGAGCATGTTCGATGAGTGTTTTCCTGAGAAGAAGATTCGCAAGTGGCAAAAGGAGATAAAGAGGCTCACAAAAGGACTGGGACCGGCCCGAGACAAAGATGTGCTGATCAGGTCGGTGCGCAAGACACTTGAGAAACTACCGAAAGACAAAAAGTCGTGCTCGGCAGGAATCAAACGGGTCTTGCTGAGACTCAGACAAGAACGACAGAAGGCCCAACCCAAGGTTGTCAAGGCCATGGACCGCCTGGAAAAAGGGGCAATATTGGCGGATATCCACGGCGAAGTGGAGAAAGCCCTTTTCGGACAAAGAAAAGATGATGCACCTTTCCAGAGTCCCTATATTCTGGAGAAAGTGTGTGGACGCGTCCATAGCCGTCTGGACAAGTTCTTGTCGCAGCAGGATGTCCTGGCCGACCCGCAGGATGAGCTGGGACACCATCGGATGAGAATAGAGGCCAAGCGGCTCAGGTACACACTGGAAATCTGCAATTTGGCTTACGAAAAGGAAATCGGCCCCACGGTCAAGGTCATGAAGAAACTTCAATCACTGCTCGGTGAGTTGCATGATTGCGACGTCTGGACAGAGCAACTTCAGGCTTTTGTCGAGCGGGAACGGCGCAGGACAGAGCAATATTATGGACATACCCGGCCCATGAGACGATTGGAACCAGGAATCGATTACTTGTCCGAGGAGCGCCGCAATCGCCGCGAGGAGGTTTTCAACGAGCTAAATGTCTACTGGAACGAAATTAGCCGTGACGAGGTCTGGGAATCTCTGATCGCAAGGCTGGAATCCCGGCGCGAGCCGCCTGATGACCACGAACCGGCAATCACGCCAACCGAGATAGAAAATGGCGATACAACCAATCATAATAGCTCTGCTGGGGGACATACACGGTAACCTGCCGGCATTGGAGGCCGTGCTCACGGATGCAAGGCAATGGAACGTTCGGCAGATTTGGAACCTCGGTGATTTCGTGGGATACGGTCCATTCCCAAACGAAGTGGTATGGACGGTGAGGAAAATCAACGCCGTGAGCATCATCGGCAACTACGACCGGAAAGTGCTCTCATTCCCGGACAAAAAAGACAAATGGGAAAAGACAAAAATGGCCGATAAGTACGCCGCCTTCGGGTGGAATTATGAGAATCTCACCGATGCGGGCAAGGCGTACCTGAACGGTCTGCCGGAACAAGAGCGCCTCGAAGTCGAGGGATTTCGGGTCCTCTTGACCCACGGCAGCCCGGCATCGAACAAGGAAGGTATCGACGGCGCAACCACCAAGGAGCGTCTTGTGGAGCTGGCGAAGATCGCCGATGCGGATGTCGTCGCGTGCGGCCACACCCACCAGCCCTTCCTGGAGAAGGTATGCGACGCGTGGTTCGTCAATCCCGGCAGCGTGGGCCGGCCGGAGGGTGGTGACTGGCGGGCATCCTACGCCCTGCTCCACTTCACTCGCCGAGAACTCAGGGTCCGGCATCGCCACGTAGAATACAATTTGAAAAAAGCAACGCGCGCGATACAAGCAGCCGGCCTGCCCGACGATTTCATCCGAGTCCTTCAAAAAGGAAAGAACCTGACCGGCGTCCTGGAGAATACGGAGAGCCGCAGTGGTGCCGGCGGATGCCGCGTGGACGACAACCTGCGGCTCAAAGCGATTGTGACGCTGGCGGAACGCTGTGACTACGAACGCGAACACACCCACCAGGTAACCAGACTCTCGTTGCTCCTTTTCGATGGGCTAACTGCTTTGCACCGAATGGGCGACGAGGAGAGATTCTGGCTTCAGTGCGGGGCGTTGCTTCACGATATCGGCTGGCTCGAAGGTCAGCAGGGCCACCACAAAACGGCGATCAGGATCATCATGGCAGACTCCGCGCTGCCGTTCACTGCGAGAGAAAGGCGAATCGTCGGTCTTATAGCCCGCTACCACCGCAAGGCACTGCCTCGTCCCGACCACCAATACTTCCGGGACCTGGACGAGGCGGACCGCCAGCGGGTCGAGGTCCTGGCCGGCATCCTGAGAGTGGCCGATGCGCTGGACCGGAGCCATACGAGTTGCGTCACCGTCGTCGAATGTGACGTCGGCGAAAAGGACATCGTGCTGGTAATTACGGCGACGGGTTCGGCTGAGGCCGAGCTGCTCGCTGTGGACAAGAAGTCAGATTTGTTGAGCCGTGTGTTTCACAAGGACATCGTCGCCAGAGTCGCCGTCAAGGTTCGTGGCCGGACCAGCAGGTCTTTAACAGCTTTCTAACAATTTTCTAACAAATCGGTAATGCAGGCGGTGTATCCTGTCTGCGAAGGGACCGGGTCGAAATGGCATTGTCATCACAAAACGAGATTTCACGGCAAACAGCCAAGACTCTGGCCGCCATTGACATCGGGTCGAGTCTCATCCGAATGGTATTGGCTCAGATTCTGCCCAACGGACGGCTGGAGATCATCGAGCGTCTCCAACGGGCTGCTCCGCTGGGACATGACACCTTCAGGTACGGTCGTCTCAGACGCGAAGCTATGAGGGCGGCCGTGCTGATCCTCAGAGACTATCAGGACATCCTCAGGACGTACAGCGTCCAGGAACTCAGTGTCGTGGCAACCAGTGCCGTCCGAGAAGCGGAGAACGCCGACATCTTTCTGGACCGCGTGCTCGTAGCCACGGGTCTGCAAGTGGAGATCATCCCCGCCTCCGAGCAGAGCCGACTGACGGTGGCCGCCATCCGCCATTCTATCGGCCAAGCCCAACTGGCCCGCAGAAATTCCGTCGTAGCCGAGGTGGGTGGTGGCAGCACGGTGTTGAATTTGTTGCGGTCCGGCGAGATCGCGGCTTCGCAAAATCTGCCGCTCGGCGCCATTCGCCTGTTAGAATCTCTTTCAACCAACCAGGAGTCGGGCGAGATGGCACAGCGTTTGATCCGGGACCAGGCAATGAGCACGCTTTCAACCGTGCAAAGTCTGCTGCCTCTCAAGAGAATCCAGACCTTCTACGCGGTAGGAGCCGACGCGCGCTGGGCGGCCGATCTGGTGGGCCGTTCGGCGGGGATCGAAGACCTGAGAACCATACGAAAAACAGACATGAAGAAGCTCATAACTCGGCACAGCCGTAAAACCGCCGATGAGCTTGCCAAGACATACGGCCTCACTTTCGCCGATGCTGAGACTCTGATCCCGGCTCTAATCGTGTATGAAGTGCTGTTGGATGCGACCCGCGCTTCGGAGATGTACGTCTCGAACGTGTCCATGAGGGATGGCCTGCTGCTGGATCTGGCGCGTCGGGTATCGGGCGACCAGGACGAATCCGTCATCAATGAAGTTGTTCGCTCGGCCGTAGTAGTAGCCGAGAAATACTGCGTCGATCTCAAACACGCTAATCAGGTGAAGGATCTGGCGGGCCGGCTGTTTGACGAGCTGGAGCCTGAGCACCAGCTCAGCACGCGATACCGTCTGCTCCTGCAATTAGCCGCTCTGCTGCATGAGGCGGGGTCTTTCGTATCGAGCCGGGCGCACCATAAGCACAGCTATTACCTAATCGCCAATTCAGAGATCTGGGGTCTGACCCAGGAAGAGCTTGCGGTCGTAGCCCTTGTGGCCCGTTATCATCGCAAAAGCCGGCCGAAGCCGTCACATCTGGAGTATATGCGTCTTCCTCGCGACCAACGGATTCTGGTCAACAAGCTGGCGGCCCTGTTGCGCGTCGCCGACGCTCTGGACATAAGCCACACCCGGCACATTGGAGATCTTGAGTGCAAGGTGGACAATGATGGACTCGTTATCGTGGCTAAACCCACGGCGGATATAACTCTGGAGCGCAAATCGTTAGCGGCAAAGAAGGACATGTTTGAAGACGTCTTTGGTCTTAGGGTTCGAATCGAGGTGGAATAGCGCCGAACATGCGCGGGCGGACCGCATCAGAGAAGGTGAATTCGCAAATGAAGAACAAAGAGTTGCATTCCCCCGGACTGTTCATCAGTCGGGAGTTAAGCTGGATTGAGTTCAATCACAGGGTGCTCGAACAGGCGAGGTCCAAGGATGTACCGCCGGCTGAGCGTCTCAAATTTCTGGCCATCGTCAGCTCCAACCTGGATGAGTTCTTTATGATCCGGGTGGCGGGCCTGATGAAGCAACGAGCGGCGGGCGTTCGAAGACGGGACTTAAGCGGCTTGACTCCCCTCCAGCAGTTGACGCGCATAAGCAAACGAATCCACAAGATGGTGGCTCAACAAACGGACTGTGCCCGCGAGGTCTTCGGCGAGCTTGCTCAGCATGGCCTGGTCATATTGAACCGTAAGGACTGGACGAGTGAGCACCGACAGTTCCTAAGAAAGCACTTCACCAGAGAGGTCTTGCCAGTCTTGACGCCTCTGGCGGTTCAGCAGCTCGATCCGGTTCCCTTGCTGCCCGGACTGACACTCTACGTGGCCGTGCTGCTGGGCGGGACGACAGGCGATTCGCAAGAGACGTCAATCATCTTTATTCGGATCCCCGCTCTCCTGAAACGATTCATCACTATCCCCGCGGATGCGAACGTGCACCTGGCCGCGATAGAGGACGTTATCGCAGACAATAGCCACCTTGTCTGTCCGGATGGCGAGGTGCTCAGTACCGCCGTGTTCCGGATTACAAGAGACGCGGACGTGGCCATCGAGGAGGACGAAGCAGAAGACCTCCTTGGCGTCATCGAGCAAGCGGTTCTCAGCCGGAGGAGACGGGCCGCCGTGCGTCTGGAAATCTCCGCTCGGGCAGATCGGCCAATCCAGGAATACCTGATGCAACTGCTCGAGCTAAACAAAAGCTCCGTGTATGAAATCGACGGCGTGGTGGGTGCATCCGCCTTGATGGAGATTTACGGCATGGGGCGAATCGCGCCCCTGCGCCAGGCCGAGTGGCCTCCACAACCGCCACGAGACTTGATCGGCTCTGAGGAGCTATGGACGACGATTCGCGAACGTGACGTGCTGTTGTTCCATCCCTACGAGAGCTTCGAGCCTGTGGTCAACCTCCTGGAGCAGGCTGCTGAAGATCCAAACGTCCTGGCTATCAAACAAACCCTCTATCGGACCAGTGGTGAATCCCCGATTATTAGTGCCTTGGAACGAGCCGGGCGAAACGGCAAGGCGGTCACCGTGCTGGTGGAATTGAAAGCGCGCTTCGATGAGGCCAGAAACGTCGCTTGGGCCCGTCGTCTGGAAGATGCCAACTGCCACGTCATATACGGCGTAGCCGGGCTGAAAACCCACGCCAAGGCCCTACTGATCGTTCGTCGGGAGGATGGACGGATACGCCGCTACTTCCACTTAGCAACCGGCAACTATAATGACAGGACCGCCAAGCTCTACTCCGACGTCGGGCTCATGAGCTGCGACGCGGACCTTGCCGGTGACGTCGCCGCGTTCTTCAACCTGTTGACAGGCAGTTCCGAGTCCGTCGGCTGGCGAGACCTCACCATAGCGCCAACCGAGCTCAGACAAAAGCTGCTGGACCTGATCGAGAGAGAGCAGGTGGTGTCCACCTCCCAGCGCCCGGGACTCATCATGGCCAAGCTCAACTCCCTGGAAGACGAAGCCATGTGCCGAGCGTTGTATCGTGCCAGCCAGGCGGGAGTGCAGGTGAAGCTGAACATCCGCGGTATCTGCTGCCTCCAACCCGGACTCAAAGGGATATCGGAGAATATACACGTCTGTTCCATCGTGGATCGTTTCCTCGAACACGCACGAATACTATATTTTCAGAACGCGAGAAATCCCGAAGTGTACCTGAGCAGCGCCGACTGGATGAAGAGAAACCTGAGCCGAAGACTGGAGCTTCTGTTTCCCGTCAAAGATCGGAATATCCGCCGTAGGCTCACAGACGCCCTTAAGACGTATTTCGCCGACAACGTGAAATCCTGGCAACTGCTCACAAACGGCACATACGAGCGTATAAAACCACGGGGCAAGCTCATCGCGGCACAAGAGAAGCTCTATCACGACGCGGTAGAGGCGGCGCGAGAAGCCGAGCACCTTGCCCTGACGTTCCGCCCACTCAGCAAACCAGCTAAATAACACTGCTCGACTCCAGGACTCTTTTGTAATCTCTCAGCAGATCAATTGATCCACAATCACTCAATTTTGCCGAGAAAAAGTGTTACACCGGACGTGCGCAAAGACACTTATCTATGCACGTTGACGATCAATCTTCCAGGGAAGGAGGCAGGCAATGTATTGAGAAATCAAGACTTATACCCACTTGCAATGAGGGTGGTGACATGAGATTTTTGAGAGTCCTGTGGAGATGCTGGTGCTGGATATGGCGGTGCCACGAACACGCGAGGGGAATAGATTCGCATAAATGGGAGAGCAAAATGGAAATCTTTCGGAAGTTTACTGAATAAGGTTTGGTTGAATTCCGGACAAAAAGTGGTATTCTAATGATAGATGGAATGGCTGTCGCCGCTTCGCTCGGTGTTGCAGCGGTCCTTTAGGAAACAACCGGACTTCCGAAAGAGGCGAAAAATGAAGAAGAGCTTAATAGCACTTGTCCTGCTATCAAGCCTCGTTGGATGTGATAGTACCCGCAAACCCGCAACCGTTCAGAGAAAGCCAAACGGTGGTCAGGCCCGGAAGGTCTCCACGACGTCAGATACATTGGGTGCGCAGACAACCATTGACCATCTTTCTGCAGTGCTGGGACCCTTTTCTGTCGGAACCGCGGAGCAGGAGCCTCAAGAGTCTCAGCAACCGGAGAGGACCGCAAAAACACCGCCGCCCACGTTCATAACGTATGGATCGAAAAAAGACGGCTTTAGTGTGTTTATGCCGTCCGTTCCAATAGTGATGAGCTCGGATCCCACGAACACTATCCACGCCAGAGCCTATCAGTCGGTAGCGAACGACGGATTAACCACATATCGCGTCTTCTTTCACTATTTCGAAAAGAAGATATTCGGTAATGAGCCCATCCACTCTTACCTTGAAAGTCAGTTGCCGGATCGCTTGGCGGGAATAGACAAGGGGCAACTCGTCCGAAAAACTTTGACGAAGTTCAGAGGATTCGATGCCAAGGAATTCGAATACGAAACCTCCGTGGGCGATGCAGAATTCATATGCAAGGGAATCGCTTTCGTCATGGATGGAGACAGCATAGCAATGACAATAGTGCGCTTGAAGAACGCGCGACCGGAGTTGTCGTTCGATCAGTTCATCGACTCTTTTGAGTTGATACCGTTGGACCCCGTGCTCTCAGAGAAAGAATGGATTGATCGAGATTTAGGGATAAAATTCACGCCTCCGGCAAATATGTCTGTTCTGGATAGAACCCCTGACGGCAGAGGTTTGGTGGTCATGTTTTCAGACGGTGCCGGACATACCATCGGGATCCTGGATGCGACGGTGGCCTACCGGGGTATTACTTTGCCTGAGATCCACGAGAAACTGTCCGAGATGAAAGATTGCGGCGATGGGTTTTACGAAAATATTATTCCGGGAACGACCCTAAAAGCTCCCACAGTGCAACTCCTGAGATGCGTGAGCAACGCAAAGCGGATATACCTGATTCAGGCGTACGCCCCTCAGCAAACTTACTTCAGGTACGTTCAAGAACTGAAGGCATCAATGAGTACCTTGTCGTTCATTAGGTGATCCGATTAAGAAACATGCAAAATGTCCGATATCGCGGCCTTGACATGCTCGGGCAGCGTGGGCCAGGCCGCTATGATGTCGCTGAGATCATCGGTTTGCTTTCGAGCGCCCTTCTTTTTGGGCTCGCCGGAACTGGACGGCACCGGTTTCTCCACAACGCTGGGAACCTGGACTCGACCACGATTCGGGTCTTTGTCGCTTCGCTTGCCCAACCGGCCGACCGTCTCACGCAAGAGCGAATCCAGAGCGCCTGAAATTCTTCTGACGAGCCCATTCTGCCGCTGCAACTCTTCATTCAACAGGTTGGTGAGCTGCATGCGCACGACAGTATCGTTCGTCTCGGCGATCATGTTTTCGAGCTGCCTCCGCTTTCTCGTCATGGCAAACCCCATTCTTTTCCATCCACCTTCCCAAGGAGTAATCGCAGTTTCCAAGCCCTATATCGGCTGGAAACGAAGGTAGATGCAGCAAATCCGCTCGCATCCCATATCGTGCACTGGAAATTTCGGAACCAAACGCGGTGTTCTTCGGTATTTCGGTCAAGCACCCGGGCAGCGAAAGCCATATCCCGCCAGACATTTTCGGACGTAGAGGTTGGCCGACGAGCGACTATCCTTCTTCGACGACCTTCAGTCCCATCAAAGGCGCCATGTCCTTCACGTTCTCAAGATGATTGCCATAGAAGACCACGCGATGAAGCAGCGTCATCATGTCGCTGCTCAGAACGCCGCTGCCCCACGTGTGCACCATCCGCCGTGCGTTGGACACTTCGGTCGTGATCTGAGTCCGGCATCCACGATCATAGTAGTCCGTCAGCTCGATGATCTTCCCGGTCGAGATGAGCATCGTATCCAGGTTCGCCAGCTTGGCACAGGTGATCTCTTGCCCGAGTCGCATCCGAACTTCGAGAGATACCCCCTGGTTGCTGTCGCACTGGGTGCGAATCAGGAATGGAGCCCGCTTCCCGTCCGGCCCGTCGAGTTTCGTGGTCGAAGTGCAATGGGCATGAATCACCGCGTTCTTCGAGGTATCGAAGAGAGGATCACTGATGAAGCCGGGCACGCCGAACGCGTAGCTGAAGATGAGCATGGTCAGCGTTGAGTCCATGTCACCCTCGCAGGCGCCGACCCGACCGAGGTCATT